>NZ_FCNU01000020.1 GCF_001545115.1 Candidatus Protochlamydia phocaeensis | reverse complement strand
TGAAATAAGTGTTCTATTAGTTGCCACTCCTCATCCGATAAATCGCTAGAATATTTCTTTCTCATTCAAAATCCTCTCATGAATCCTCATAAAGGATAATTGAAAATAAGGTTTTTTAACAGGCTCTTAGAGGGTGTTCACAAAATCAAATTTTAGTTAATTTATAAGCTAAAAGTCTGATTGGTGAACCAAAATGAGAAAAAAATATCCCGATGATTTAACAGATCAAGAATGGCAAGTAATTGAACCTCTTTTTAGAAGAGAAAATATCAAAAGAGGCAGGCCGTTAAAATATGACCGTAGAGAAATATTAAACGCGATTTTTTATGTATTGCGAACAGGGTGTCAATGGAGGCATTTACCTCATGACTTTCCTCCTTGGAGGGCTGTGTATGTTCAATATGATCGATGGAAAAAAGCTGGTCTTTTTGAAAAGATGAATGCCTTTTTAAGGCAAACGCTGCGTAAAGCTTTAGATCGAAAAGAGAGTTCCTCAGCAGCTATAGCGGATAGCCAATCTGTAAAGACAACAGAAAAAGGGGTATTAAAGGCTATGATGCGGCAAAGAAAGTCAAAGGAAGAAAACGTCATATATTGGTTGACACTCAAGGACTTTTAATTAAGGCGTTTGTTACATCGGCTAGTTTGAGTGATCAAGAGGGATTTTTTGGGATTTTAGATAGCTGGAAAAACCCCAGAAGGAAAGTTAAGCTTATTTGGCTAGATGCCGGCTATCAAGATGCGTTTGGATATGCTAAACAATATGGAATTAATATTCAGGTTATCAAGAGAACAGATAAGCAATTTAAAGTTCTACCAAGAAGATGGGTTGTTGAGCGTACATTTGCTTGGATTGGCAGATATAGAAGATTAAGTAAAGACTATGAATACAGAACTAGTAGTAGCGAAAGTTTTATTTATCTAAGTATGTCTAGGCTAATGCTGGCAAGAATGAAGGTTTTGTGAACACCCTCTTAGGGCGTACCTTTCCTTTAAGAATTGATTATTCATCAGAATAGCAATAATTAATTGAAAATTCAAGACTCTTTAAATTAGATGCTTTATTTAAAGAGCATTAAAATAATTTAACTTAGCCTTATTGGAGACGACAAGAAGAGCTAAGTAAGAGAAGAGTGCTGCTCAAGCCATTGCTCGACCTGGCCCGGCATGACTTCCTTAATTATCCAAGGCTGAACTTGATAATTATCTACGTAAGTCAGCTTGATGGCATTAATATCAACTTGAGCTTTCTTAAGACATTCAAGCAGCGTCACTAACTGGACTTTAGTCGGTTTATAATGCCCGCTGAAAGTGTCAATTTCTGTAATTCGTCCTTCTTTTACTTTAAAGCTGCCGGCAGCTAAAATCGCCTTCCCATTCGACAAGCTCGTGTGATTGGTTTTTCCTCTATTCTTAATTTGCACAAAAAGGCGGCCTGTATGGTCTAGAATATACATGTAAGTTTGATTTGTTAGTCTTTCCAGCTCTTTGCTCTCGACGACCGAAGAACAGGTTGCATAAAAATCAGAAAAAACTTGAGGGGATTGCCCTTGCTTTGCTTGCTGTTCCACCCATGCATTTAAAATAGGACTTCTTGTACAGATGTTTCCACTCTGATCAAATTGCGCTTCCAAAGAAGCTAATTCGGCAGGAGTATAATATTCAACGACGGAAATTTTTTCTCTAAAAGCTTTCAGTTCATCTGGATTAAGTCTCGGAATGACAATGGCATTGAGATAGTCTTGAAAAGAATACTGTTCGTGATAGGAAACGCCCCTCTCATCTTTCTCTGTCTGCCATTTTTTTAGATAGTTTTCCCCTGAAGTTAGGTAACCTGTATAAAGATGGCCTCTAATTCTCTCCTTGCCAATAATAAGTTCCATTCCTAGGGTTTCCATCCAATAGTTTTTATCCAAAAGCATAGAGTTGGGAACAAGAACTCCACAAGCAATATTTTTTTGTAATTTTTTTACGATCGTGCGAAATTTGTTTAGTGCTGTTGTTTTTTTAAAATTTGTCAATTTACTTTCCTTGGCAATTTCATTTCTCATCGCTTGCAAGTGATGCAAGCGATGATCGCCAAAAAACAGTTTTTTAAAAAAGTGCACGGCGATTTTAAATTGATAAATCAAAGAAAACGTTAATTTTCCCTTCAATTTTTCATTTTTAATTTGGACTTGATTATCGCTTAACTTCTCTAAAATAGGATCAATCACTGTCAGTATTTTTTTTAATTCAGATGCTTTTATGTCTGCATTTCCTTTAATTTTATGTAAAAAATTAAAAACAGCAGATTTATTTTCATTGTAATTAGAAACAGAATATCTACAATTACTTAATCGATTTAAATCATTTAATACAGACATACATCTCTCTTTTTATTAAAAATAATCAACAAACAAATTAAAAGACAATTATAACCATTCAGCTATTAATAAACAATAATTTAAAACAAACACAATTAATAAGTTATTGTTTATTAAAAAACTTTAATATTATTAACTAAAAAAAATAGAAAAATTTAAGTCTATAGGATCAGTGAGAATGCCACTGGTTCTATAACGCTAAGAAAAGCTGTTAAGCTTATTCGGGAAGAACCTGCCCGCCCGTAAGTGTGCTTGCTACAAAGGCGGCTACATCAGGATTAAAGAAAAACACGACGTGATAAACGGGAAAATTAGTTTCCTTTGTCCAAACCAACTCTGCAGGTATATTGGCTGGAGGAGTGCCATTTCCCCATTGAACCAATGTAATGTTTGGATCTCCGGCAAAGGTGCTAAGAAGGGAAAAAAAGGCGCCATTCCCATCCCCAGATAGAGGCTGAGAAATTTCTTTGTCACCGACTCGAAAAAAAGGAGAACGAGAAATGGAAATTACGGATGGCTTTGATTTGAGCAATCCTAATAAAGGAAGATAATTTCCTTCTTGATTGCTTAGTTGGATCACAGTGGTAAGAGTGGAAATAAAGGGATTTTGATTGATGCGTCCGGGAATGATAAAGTCTAAAAAGCTGGTCTTTTCCCGTGCGCCTATTGCATAGGTCGCTATGGCTCCACCCTGCCCTGTCGCTGTTCCTACGCGAAATAGCCAAGGATTATTTCCGGGCACAGATAGGGCATTCAAGTCCAAAAGTAAATTCGATCGCAAAGCGGGATAATCATTGAGATTAGAAAGAGCCGTCCCTCCTGGCGTAAGCAAGAAATTATAAGTCGGCATTAAAGACTGGCGCATGGGATCATACAGGCGGAAAAATTGAGTCTCATCTGGAATGAGCCGACCTGATTCATCTACAGCTAAGATGGAGTCTCGATTAATTGTATAATCTGGCCCTGAAATGTCTTTGCCTAAAGTAACCGCACTAAATGCAATTGCAGCTAGACGACCTTCGATTTCTGTTGTAGGGATGAATCCACTCAAAACATCTTGAAAATCTCCATTCCAAGGACGCCATGTATGGACAGTTCCCTCATTAGGGCAGGCGCCTAAAATCAAGTAGCGAATTTTAGGAAGCTGTCTAACAATCCCTTGCTTATCCCTATATAAAGCCCCATAGGCCGGGCTTTGAATATACGCCCGGGCAATAAGTCCGCCTGTACTATGCGTGACAATATCGACATATTCGAGGCCTGGATTTGCTTGGACCGCCTGAGCTAGCCAATAGCCCAGATAATTGACGGCATAAGAATAATTTTCACTCGTCAATAATTCAGCCGTTAAATGACTGAGCATTCCATCAAATTGTCCATCCAACGGAGCAATTGTCATGCGCCAATCAAAAACCGCCCCGAAAAAAGTTTTGCCTTCCTTATATCCAGCTCTTTTTAAAGTACGCACTAACGTATCATAGGAAGGGGATAGTTTGAGCTTTTCAGGAGGAAATCCTCGATTAAAAACAAAAGACATTATTTCCCCTCTAACAGGCGAAGAAGCTGCATATCCTGGGATAAATAATACCGGGACAGACGGACTTCCACCTGCAAATGCCTTAAGAGGCATGCATAGAAACAGCAAAACCGATAAAAAAAAGCCATGCATTCTTTTCATTGATTTGCCTATCTCTAAGAAGATTCTTAAAACTGCTAATGCCTATATCTGGAATATATCTTTTTTTTTATCTTTTAATTATAAATATTTGCTATGAAAAAAGCTTATTTAGAGAAGCCAATACAAGCTTAGAAAAGATCGTATTCAATTTTATATTTCAATTCCACACGCCATGCATATGCGACAGCTCTTTCTTTTAATTTGTATTTTATTCGGCAGCGTTCAGCCTTTCTTGCCCGCTCAAGATTCTGCAGAGGAAGTTTTTGAAGTAGCAGAACCTGTAACAGGATTGCTTGAGAGAAGGAAAGATAAGTCTAGAACAACCGATTATGCTTATAATCCTTATGTTCCAATTGAGCTGTGGGCACAGTTAAAGCCTTATTTTTTGCCAATTAACCATCCAATCAAGAAAAAACTCGATCAGCTCTTTCATGGAGAGCGCGTTACGCTTTCGGAAGAAACCTTTGTCGGAGCTGGATTTAGCATTACTCGTCGCAATCGTCCTTTTAATGCCATTGTGACAGGCCATAAGGACCTTAAAGGCTATCTTGTAAAAGTCTACTTAGATAGCCAATTTGCCGTTTCCGACTGGTACATGTGGCTGAATCGCATTAAAGGCGTAGAAGTCATCCAAGCTTGCTTAAAAAAACATGGCTTTACTCGATTTGCTCTGCCAAGGAAATGGATTTATCCCTTGCCCGCAGAGCCATCCCCTCCTTCAAATGGCCTTTATAACCGCAAAAACTTCATTTTGGTCGTAGAAGATATGCATATTCTGAATCACCAGGATAATGCAAAGGCCTATAAATTGAAAATGACGCGTTCCTTATTAAATGACCTTTACACCGTTCTCATGGAATGCCAATTGACGGATTGCATCTATATTGGAAATATGCCTTTCACTAAAGAGGGGAAAATCGCCTTCGTTGATACGGAGCGCTATTTTAATGGAGAGCCCGATTTCAACCAGCTAAAAAGATACTTGTCCGTTCCGATGCAGGCGCATTTGGATAAGTTAATTCAAAAAGGAATTCCGCAGGATTAAGAGGATTCCAATCGTAACAGCATTTAATGGCAATAAAGCTTATCATTAAAATATCCAAGCCTTATCGGCCTCAAGCTATCTTGGATAATGCTGGATATCGCGCTCAAATCCCAAAATCTTAATAACAAATACAGATTTCTCTTCAGAAAAAGTATAGGCCGTTTCTTTGGACAATACTTCAAATACGTCAGCATGTTCGCCAACAATTTGGGTACTCGTTGCATTAGTGACAACTTCAAGATTTTTATAGGCTTTTAAACGCTCGATGAAAGCTTTAATTGGCGGGCCATAATTTTCTGTAAAGGGATACAAGCTAATTTCAGCTGTAATGCGCATCATGCCTCCTCGAACAGCGTGAACATCTGTTGCTTCGGTTAAATTTTTATTTCCAATAAGGCAGCTTGTGCTATAGGGGCTTCTTCTCTTAGTTTCATGAACTATTTCTATAAATCACAAGAAAAATTTTTCTTTAAAACTCCTAACACTCACATGAGACTTTATTTCTGTTTCACTAATAATCCTATTCATTTTAACTTTAAGCCGTTAGATAGAGCCACCCGCCTGCAAGCAAGAAAGTAATTAAAGTAACGGGAAAGCCGACCTTCGCATGTATTTTCCAATTCAATTTGATTCCAAAACGAGCGGCTTGAGAAATGACAATCAGATTGGCAATGCTGCCTACTATAAATAAATTTCCAGCCAACGTGCTCGATAACGCTAAAAGAGAACCGTTAGAATCCGTATTGACAAAAGGCAGGAGCAGCATGACGGCAGGTACGTTTGAGACAAGATTAGAAAGGATAAATGCGACTAAAGTCAGTGAAAGGGGCGATTGGAGGTCAATATGGTAAGTTTTCAATGAATTCAAAAAATAATCGGCTTGATTAGTGCTTAAAAAGCTTCTATTTACAATAAAAAGACCGATGAATAAAACAAGCAGCTGCCAATCGATAAAGCTTAGCATGGTTTGTGAAGCCATTCTTCGACTTAATAACAAAAATCCTGCTCCGATTAAAGCGACTTGGTCTCTCGGCATATCGGTGAAAAGAAAAATAAGGAGAATAATCAAAATAGTTGCAATCCCCTTTGTGCTTTGCCACCAGTCAAAAGGAATGGCCTCGAGATCAATGGCATGATTTTCATGAAACCACTTCCCTTTAACTTGAAGCTTAATCACCATCCACGTCCCCATTAAGCCTAATAGGCATGGAATCAGAGAGAATTTTAAATAGTGAGCAAAAGGAATATTCAGAACTTGCCCTATTAATAAATTTTGGGGATTCCCAATAAGAGTCAAAGCCGATCCAATATTTGATGCACAAGCCAGCCCTAGCAAAAAGGGAATGGGATTGATTTTCTTTTGAAAACAGACTTTTATTATCAAGGGAGTGAGCGCTAGACAAACGATATCATTGATCAATACGGCAGAAAGGCCGGCGGAAATAAAAATGACAGCTAAAAGCAACTGAGAAGGTGTCAGTTTTCCTTTTCCCATCCTATCGACAATATAGGTATAGAATCCCCCATAAAAAAATTGGGCAGAAATAATCATAAAACTAAAAAGAATGGCAAGTGCCGAAAGATCGATATAACTGGCGGCTTGCGAAATAGAGATGCCCTGCAATTCAATGAACGCAATGGCTCCTAGAAGAGCGATTCCTGTGCGATCTAGGGCAAATCCTGGCCAAAATCCCAAAATCATCCCTAGATAAACGAGGACAAAAATCAGTAGAGCACCCACTTCCATCTTTTAAGCCTTCTGATTTTTGGTTTCAGGCAGACATAATCCATAAAAGCATAAATCTGCAATAGCGATGCAAGCAAGGACGATAAAACTCGTATTGAACCCCCACTGATTGGCAATATATCCCGCTAGAATATTGCTAGCAGAAGCACCCGCCCCTTGGGCCAAAGCCATTAAACCAAAAGAAAAATTAAACCTTCCGGTATCCTTAGCTATATCAGAAATAATGATAACGGCAATGACGCCATAAATGCCAGCTCCTATTCCATCCAATAATTGAATAGAGAGAAGAAGTATGGGATTTTCAGTCAGCGTATATAAGAGCGCACGGATGGGCAAAACGCCCAAAGCGAGCAAAAAGATTGGCTTACGCCCCCATCTATTCATTAAGAATCCTGTCGAATAAGCCACTCCTATCATGACAAATTGCGCTAAGATGATGCATCCGGCCATAAAAAGAGAATCAATCTTGGGATTCATTTTTGATAAAAATTGCCCGACTAAGGGAAGCTGAGCTGCATTGGAAAGGTGAAAAAGAAAACAAGCAAAACAAAAGGCTAACAAATGCGTTTCTTTGAATAGTTGGGAAATAGGCATAGGAGCCAAAGGCTGCCGATTTTCTTCAGGCAGTTCTCGCGCAACCCGATGATTGATTTCTTTAGGATTAATAAAGCCGAGAAAAAAAATGCTCCCGCTAGCAAAGACGATGACCATATATAAAATCCACTGATGGCCAAGCAAGTACCCCACAATTCCTACACTAGCAGCCGTAATGACATTTCCCGCATGCCCCCATGTTTCATTAATGCTTATGCGTTTGGGAAAAGATTGCCTCCCCACCAACCCCAGTGTAATGGCTGCAATAGCTGGAGGAAGAAGAGCAGCCGCTATGCCAATTAAGGCTTGGGCGAAAATGACCGGAACCAATTTAGGAAAATTCAAGATGAGTGAACATCCCACTGAGATTGCAAGACAAGCCAGAAAAATAAGAAAACGTTTAATCTTGAGGGAATCAACAAGCCATCCGCTTGGAACTTGGCTAATCGCAGCCATCAAATCCATTGCTCCAAGAGCAAGGCCGATGCGGCTTGTGTTCCACTCCGGCATAGATGCCAGAAAGATAGATAAAAACGGCCCGATTCCGGGACGCACATCCGATAGGCAAAATATCATCCAATTAAGCCCAAAAAGCGTGCGCAAAGAAGGAATGTGATTTGAAGGCATTCAGATTTTTAAGCGTAAAGTTTTAATCTTTGTATATAGCCATTTTTAATTTGGCAAAAGACAAAAAAAATATTTATTAACCTGAGTTTGAATTGTGCTGCCAATTAGGCAATCCTTCCCTATTCGGATTTTTTTCTGATTGACCGATGGAAAAATCAGGGTAAATCTAGTCCATTAGCGATTTTAATGCCTTCTCTTAAAGGCAACTCTAAACAGAGGGATAGCAACTTGGCATTGACAAAGAACGCACGTGTTTAATAAAATGAAGCCTTACCCTCTAATCAGGTTTTACATTACATGCGTTGCACACCAATTGCCTACTTCTTTTTCTTTTATTCTATACCCTTGAGGCGGGAGGATTGTTAACGCTTGTAAAACATGACAAGTAAATAAAGCCCGCCAAAAGCGGGTTTTTTTTTGTCCTGAAATAACGTGCAATTTTTTTACAAATAGGAGTCTTTATGATCATCACAGTTTATCATCGATTTAGCAGCCGAAGTTTCAAGCAAGCAAGCTTATTAAAAATTAAATTATCAGGAATAAACAATGAAAAACTTCGCCTTAACTCTTTGTCATAGGCCCTGCCTTTTCCCCATCGTTCTTTCTACCTATAAGCAATCTGCTTATTCCCCTTTTTCTTATCACGCTATAGATGCGTTTACCCTCTTCTTTTTCCGATTTAGTCATTTTTTTAGCTAACAAGACCCAAACTGATTGTCGTATCAAATTTTGTTCCTTTAATAAACCAATTTAAACCATTTCTTACCATGCGGTAGAGACGCTTAATCCACAGGCCTCTATTGCCCGGTTAGCTATTTGAGGTAAAAAATTATGCATAAAAAAACGGGCGCTATTTTGTTAATTGCAGGAACTTGTCTAGGAAGCGGCATGATTGCCCTCCCCTTAGTATTGGCAAAGCTAGGGCTTATTCCTAGTATCTTGTTGATGTTATTTATCTGGTTCATGATGTACTACACATCTTTGATTAATTTGGAGCTTAATTTGCAAATTGGCCAAGGCCTGCCACTGGGCCATTTAGGCAGGCATTTTTCCGGAAAAGGCGCTGAATTAGCAGGAACCATCAGCTTAAAAATGCTTTCTTTTGCTTTGCTTGCTGTCTTTATTTATGGAGGAAGCTCTGTGATACAAGAATTAATCAGCACTAGTAAGAGCGGCTCTTTCAATCAAGTGGCTGCTGGCTATGCGTTGATTATCCTAGGTCTTTTGCTATTGCCTTTAAAACTCATTGATTATGTTAATCGTTTGTTATTTATAGGACTGCTGGCGGTCATTGCCATCTTGATTGCCGGTCTTGCAGTAGCAATTGATTGGTCTCATTTGCCTTTATTTTCCGATAAATCTGGGGACATATCCATTTGGATGGTTTTGATTCCTGTTGTTTTTACGTCTTTTGGCTTTCAGGTCATCTTCCATACTTTGACAAATTATTGTGATAAAAACCCAAACACCCTTAAGCAAGCCTTTTTCTGGGGAAGCCTCATTCCAGCCCTTGTATATATCGTATGGAATAGCAGCGTTCTAAGCGTGATTTATCATGACAACCCTCTTTTCTATAATCAAATGGTTGAAGGAAAAATAGAAGTTGGTGAATTAATTCAAGCTCTTAGCAATGTTGCGAAATGGGAATCGATTCAGCTATTGGTGTGGTGGATTTCCATTCTTGCCGTTTTAACATCGGCTCTTGGTGTGGGAATTGGCCTTTGCGAAGCGATTGAAGGCATGCTGCCTAAATCCATTGGCCATTCTGCGCTACGCCGAGCGCTTGCTGCAACCATTACCGTTTTGCCAGCGTATTTAGTGGCCATCTACGTTCCCGATGCTTTTATTACGGTTTTAGGTTTCGCCGGTATGATTTTGGCGGTCATTGCCATTTTACTTCCCCTTTACTTGTTTAGAAAAATAAAATCAGACAAATTATTTTACCAAGAATTAAAGGCTAAACCGCTGATTGGACTTTCTCTCTTTGTAGGCATAACCGTTATTATTGGCGAACTAATCAATATGGCTTAGCTAAATAGAAAGGAAATTTATCTGTCTTAACGGTGTCTAGAGCGTATTGCCAATTAAGCAATGAGTCCCTATTTGAATCCGGGCCATTAGCGGATCGGCGATATGCTCTAAGGAAAACCTCTAATCACCACATAGGGCTTGCAGGCCATTTTTATGCAAATGCCCAGCATGCGCAAAGAAACGCGATCGAAAACTTTATATTTTAAACTTTATAGAATTTAAAATTATTTAATGGTATCTAATGCGCTCGATGCTATAAATATTTTTGCTGGTTAAAGGCAATTTGAATCTTACGAACGCTGACTTTTAAGTTTTATCATGACAGCCCCTGATATATCCATCTCTTATTTTGAAATTATTTGCCGCCTATCTCTGGCCACCTTATTTGGCGGTTTAATTGGAATTGAACGAGAAAAAATAAGCCGATTTGCAGGCCTAAGAACGCATATGTTAGTGTGCATCGGCTCTGCCCTTATTATGATAGTGTCTCAATATGGCTTTCACCACATTTTACAAAGGCAAAATGTTATCTTGGATCCTTCCCGAATAGCCGCTCAAGTAGTGAGCGGAATTGGATTTTTGGGGGCAGGGACCATTCTTTTTTATAAAGAAAAGATTAGAGGGCTCACAACCGCGGCTAGCTTATGGGCTGTAGCCGGATTAGGCCTATCGGTTGGAGGAGGCCTCTATTTTGTTGCATTCACTGCCGCTATTTTAATTTTTATCGTTTTAGCTGTGCTCAAGCCTCTTGAGAATAGATTTTTTAGAAATACCCAGAAAGATATTAGACTTTTAATTAAACCAAGAATCTCTTTAGTAAAACTAGAAGAAATTTTGACGACCTTAAATTTATCGTCTCAATTAAAAACCCTGCAAATCCAAACCGAACACGAAGAGGATGTGATTTATTTGGTTTTCAATTTCAATATAAAAAATGATTGCTTAAAACTTGCTGATGAAATCAAAAATATACCGGGTATTGAGAAAATTGAAATTTTAGAGTAAGGAGAGACTGTCATCGAATCGCATACTCTTCAAAACGCAAGCATCTTTTTTTATTCTCTTCCTTTACCGAAGATTCAATCATTTAATTGCCTATGAAACATTTTGATTCCTATTATGAACCGCTCCTATTAATAGAATCTGCAATCTGTTGAGTAGGTTAATGAAAAAAACGCTAGGCTTTTTTAGCTTGATTTATTTTTTTATTCCCCTTGCTCTACTAGAAGGGGCTTTTTCCCCTAAAGAAGCGATAGCCACTGTCCAGACAGCGGAGGCCATTGAAAGCAAATGGAGCAAATTAAATGCCAACAATGACCATGGATTTTGGTTTGATAATAATTTTGAAAAACATCTGCCTCTGAATTTCTTTATGCGCTTCCATACCGAGCATCGCTGGGGGAATGATTATCGCAAATTATGGTATCAGGAATACACACTCACCCTCCAATATGATATGACCCGATTCTTAAAAAAATATGCGGATAAAATCGTCTCAAGTTTTTTAATAGGGCCTGCCTATAACGCCGTTTATCAATTCCAAAAAAACACAGAAGGGCATTATCAATGGGTCTATATCAGTGAATGCATGTTACAGGCCGACCTCGTTTTATCAAAATGGGGATGGCGCATCCAACAACGCTTGCGAGGAGAGCTTCACCATTATTGCAAAAATCACTACAAAGACTATGCGTTATATAGACATCGGCTAACTATTTTCACGCCTTGGAAAATCACGCGTTGGAATATCAATCCCTTCATTGCCAATGAATGGTTTTTTAGAAAGAATACCTACCATCAATCACACCCGACAGGCCTTGTAGGCGGCTGGTACCAAAATCGATTTAGAATTGGAATAATGCTAGATCTATCTCCCGATGCAGCATCTGCAGCTCTATACTGGCAATGGAGGACGGATAAAACCCTTCCCGATATTCATCCTAGATGGATAAATCTTTATACTTGGGGTCTCTCAACGGTCTTCCCTTTCTAGCCATTTAAGCAGGCATTTGAAAATTGTTTATGCGCTCCAAGATACTTGCTTATCCAAGCTCATATGTCGTCATGCCATAGATGCCTTGCAGATCTAGGCTAGGATTACCATTTCTATACATGCGAATGACTTCAAAAGTGGGATTCATTTGATAGTGCTTAGCCAATAAGTGGGCATTTTGATTAGGCTCTGGAACATCCAGGTAAATGGGTCCTTCTTTGACTTTCGAGCAGAGAGCTTCAAATAAAACCTGAGCAGCCGTTGAAGAGGACGAAAATAAAGGGCCTATTTTATAGCCGCTGGCACATTTACGGATGACTCCATAGCCTTGCAAAGCTTGATCTTCTAGATATCCCAAAGCATAGCTATGGGATTGATTGATCCAGCTGTGTAGAAAATGGGGACGCTGCGCTGGAAAATATTGCCGGTCAAAGGCCTCTAGCTGTTTAAAGGGGATTGCTTTTATATCTATTATCTGTGGAGAAAAGGGCGCTGCAAGCGGAGAAGACAATTCATAACGCGTATTCTTGTGTGCTGGGACATAACCAATTCTTTGATACTTGGATACATTATTTAAGACTCCGTCAATCCCCGTGATGCGATTGCCCACATACTTTAAGCGCTCATTGGTGAGCTGAATGCCAAATCCTTGCTGGCGGAACTCCGGTTTAACAATATACAAACCGCAGAAAGCAAAGCGGTCATCATATATGACAGCTGCTCCGGTGGCAATAGGCTCCCCATTTAACAAACCGATAAAGAATCCGCTAGGGTCGGCTTGATAAAAACATTGGCTATCATTCAAGCCCGGATTCCACCCTTCTTTCTGGGCCCAGTCCAAAGCGATCTGCACTTCATTTTCTTTCATTCGCCTAATTACAAATTGCTGATTCATTTCTCTACCTTAACTGTTTAGATTGAGTAGTGCCGATACCAATGATTGGCGATGTCTTCTCGCCGGCAAATCCAGATGCGATCAAAAGAGAGAATATAATCGATAAAACGAGCCAATGCGGCACATCGCCCAGGCCTGCCCGACAAACGAGCATGGAGGCCAATTGTCATCATTTTAGGAAATGCCAATCCCTCTTGATATAAATAATCAAATGCGTCCTTTAAATAGCTAAAAAAGTCTTCGCCTGTATTCCAGCCTGGAGAAGTCGCATAACGGGCATCATTAGTATCCAAAGCATAGGGAATAACGAGATGTTTTTTTCCTTCAAGGGATTCCCAATAAGGCAAATCATCGGCATAGCTTTCCGAGTCATATCGAAGGCCTGCCTCTATAATCAACTTACGCGTATGCTTGCTCCGCCTTCCCATATACCAGCCTGCGACATCTTTTTGGGTAAGGGATTG
Source organism: Candidatus Protochlamydia phocaeensis (assembly GCF_001545115.1). NCBI lineage: Bacteria > Pseudomonadati > Chlamydiota > Chlamydiia > Parachlamydiales > Parachlamydiaceae > Candidatus Protochlamydia > Candidatus Protochlamydia phocaeensis. Next base: position 17,770 of record NZ_FCNU01000020.1, on the reverse strand, counting down.
AATAATCCCAAGCGTCTTTTTAATGTGCTCCCGCTCTAGCGCTTCATCGACTTCGTTATAATTGATCCAACGATAGCCATGACCTGCAACCTCGTGCGGACTTTCCCTTAGCTTGGCAGCTAACGTGGGATTCCGCTCTAACGCTAATCCAGTTGTAAAAAGTGTAAGAGGAAGGCGATACCTTTCAAACAAAGACAGAAGCCGCCAAATTCCCGCTCGGCTTCCATATTCAAATAACGATTCGGCAGATAAATGACGCTCATCCTTCAAAGGGGCTAATCCTGGCCAATCTGTTAAATAACTTTCCGATTGCGCGTCGCCATCTAGGACGTTTCTTTCCGATCCCTCTTCATAATTTAAGACAAAGCTAACCGCCAAGCGGGCATTCTGCGGCCAAACGGCTTTTGGCAAGCGGTTGCCATATCCAATCAAATCCCGCATTTTAGATCCGTCATTTTTGCCATTCTAATTATTCTGCCTCTTCAAGTTGCTTTCTCTTTGTAACTAAATATTTAAATTATTTCAAACATCACCCTTCCTTTTTACCGTTGCTATTTTCTCTTCTCAAAAAATCTTTCTTCGGTAAAAAGCTACGAAGATATTTTGCAAGGAACAGCGGATTACGTTGTCCAATCGCAAGGCACTACTAAGCAGGCAGCTTTGCAATGGCTCGCCAACTCATGACTCAGCTTCCTTAAAGGTAAGGCCAGCAAAGGACTTCTTCTTTGTTGGCCTTTCTCTCACGTGCTTGAATCAGTCTTGGCGTTCAAAAATAAAAGACGTTTGATTGGGTAAATAATAGTGGAATGCTTTTATCTTGCCTTGCGGGCCACCGCTAAAAATTACCTTGTTTCCCTCATCAAAATCAATCGAGCGTAAAAAGCCTTCCCATTCCGCCACAAAGGTATCTCGATTCCAATGCATGAGAGTTGCTTCTAAATCATCATGCTCGATCGCTTGATCGGTCTGTATTTTTAAATGAAGTTTGTCGTCTTTAACAGTCAATACAGCCATTCCAAAGACATCGCTGTGATATTTTCCCGCATAGCTCTCCAGGGGTAAAGCGTTAGAAAAAGATGGCGGTTCCTCTTCTTTTTTCTTTGCTTGCGCCTTATCCCTCGCGCTCTTTTGATATTGCGTATTGTAATCTTTTTCAGACCGCTTAAAGGCTAAATCAAAAAAGCGGAATCCGGCAGCCTCCGGCATGGTATTCTCGCCAAGATTACATAAAATGACGATTCCTACATTAGCTTCAGGGGAAAATCCGACAAAAGCCTTGGCGCATTCTATTTCTCCATTATGCCATATAATGGTGTAAGGTTCTTGTGGATCAATAACCCAGCCCAATGCATAAAACTGTGCCGCTTTGATGATTGTCTGTGGAGTTCTTGTCATTTGTAAATTTTTCTCGGAAATAATCTGCTTTTCGCGAAATTTTCCATTGGCTAATTGCATGGACAGCCACTTTGCCATATCTTGTACGCATGAGGTCATGCCCCCGGAAGGACCTGCTCCATCCAGATAACGAACAAGAGGAATGGCTTTCACTTTGCCTTTTGATCGCACATGGCAAGAAGTATGGTTTTCCGAGCGATTAAAATCGGCTACTTTGGCAAAAGTGCGCTGCATTCCAAGCGGATCAAGAATAGTCTTTTTGAGCGCTATGTCCCAGCTTTTTCCTGTTAATATTTTAGAAAGGCTTTCAAGTTCCAATTGCAGCGCATTTTGATAAGCAAATTGACTTCTAAAGCTTGTTTCAGGCTTGATATAGCGTAAAACATCTAAAACATAAGAAGCCTTGTAGCTCATGACAATTAAATTGGTCAAGCAGCTAGCTGGCAGGCCGCTATGCTGAGCAAATAAATCTACGATTTGAAACTGCCGGGTAACCCAAGGATCATAAAGCATAAAAGAGCGATCATAATTGACGACTTTTTCATCCCATTTAAGCAATCCTTGATCCACAAAAGCAGCAAGGACAGCCGCTCCAAAGGCTTTGGTGGTTGACGCAAGCGGAAAGAGTGTTTCGCTATCAATTGGCTGGGACGTATCCACTTCTTTTGTCCCAAATCCTTTTACATAAATGAGTTGATCGCCCTGAATAATGCCAATGGAAGCTCCTGGAATTTGCCAATCTGCCATTAACTGCCGAACATACTCTTCAAGAGGAGGAATAATTTTTGAGATTTCAACAGATGGCTGTTGAGAAGCGTCTTGACTATAAGCCCAAGTGCAAAAGGAGACACCATAAAAGATTATGCCTAAACAATAAGCAAAATAGCGCGAAAGAATAGACATAGTCATTCTCCATATCCATTGATAAATCCGAAACAAGTAGATAAAAAAAACAATTAGTATAAAATTAAATTTTATTTTAAAAGCAACTCCCCATTCTTTAGGGTTGTGATCATCAATCAAAAAGGAACATTCGTGCATGAAAAGCTACACTAAAAAAGATTTTCCCGTCTGGAATGTCCGCCGCTTTCTCGAGCCTGGCCCAATTGTCTTAGTCAGCTCGGCCTGGGAAGGCAAAGCCAATATTATGACGATGGGATGGCATATGATTATGGAAACCGATCCCTCCTTAATTGGATGTTATATTTGGACAGCCAATCATAGCTTCAATATGATTCGGAAAAGCAAAGAATGCGTTATCAATATTCCGACAATTGAAATCGCATCCAGTGTGGTAGGGATTGGCAATTGCTCAGGCCGCGATGTAAATAAATTCGAAGAATTTAACCTGACCCCTTCTCCAGGCAAAATTGTCCATGCCCCCTTGATCAAAGAATGCTATGCCAATTTTGAATGCAAGCTGATCGATTCAAGCTTAATTAAAAAATATAGCCTCTTTATCCTAGAAGTTGTAAAGGCTCACGTAGCGATCTCTCCCACGTTTCCCAAGACCATTCATTATCGAGGCGAAGGGTTGTTTATGATTTCTGGACCGACAATCAAAAAATATCGGAAATTATTCAAGCCCGAGAATCTATAAATTCTGCCTCTTCTCTGAAAGCTAGAGACACGCGCTTCTATCCTATTTGTCCTACTGATAGGATTAAAATAGGAACATAAGACATTGCTTTAATTCTGCCTTATTTGGTTATTTCAAACGATTGATTTAGAATGGCATATAACAACAAACAAAAAAGTTTATATTAAAAAAATATAAGATTTATATACACTTTTTTTTAAAATTTTCACCAAAGCAAAAAGATGAATGCTTTTAATATGATATGTTTAACCCTTTGTTTTTTATTCCGTTATCTGCCCCTACAAGGCGACACACATTATATTAGTTTGGGACGGGACTGCCAAGTGTCCTGCCAATTGGCACTTTATAATCTTCGATCAGCTGCTTACCCGTTAGATTGGATAGTGTCTCATCATTTTGAGGGAGTCATAGAAGTATTCAAAGATGATTTTAACTATTTTCTTGATCCAGCCTTTTTAGAATACAAGACGACGTATATTGAGAATACGTATTATCAATTTCTTTATAATCACTTTTTCCCTGTAGTTGGATACGTTCCAAAAGAAGATATCGTCGTTAAGGGCACTATTGTGCCTAATTATTTAGATTATCTTCCAAATGTGCAAGCCACTCAAGGCAGGCGTATTCAACGCTTAATGAACCTTCTATCCTCCAAAGAAAGAATTATTTTTATTCGCTCTCATTCTACCCCTGATGAGGCAAGAGCCTTTATGCGTATGCTAAAAGAAAAATATCCTCATCCTGATATTTTTTTAGTTGTGGTGCATGAAAGAAAAGACCTGATTGGAGATTGGCATATTCCGAATGTATTGAATTTTTATGCAAGTCAAAAGAGTGGCTTTGCAGACTGGTGGGAAGCTAGCGAATGGGCAAAGATTTTTTCCCACATTCAAGATTGGCTGAACAATCAGGCAGTCTTATACACCCCATAAAATAGCTTTTATAACAGATTTTGAGAGGGGTTCTTAAAACCTCCATTCTAAGCCATTAGCAATTTTAAGAACGCCTCTAAGAGACAGGTTTCTAAGTTACAGCCTCAGATTGATAAGCTGCCAATACATTTTTAGCAATGGCATCTGAAGCGGCCTGCTGGTTGGGATCATAGTTCCATAAAAAAGTGCTATAGCCTTTTTGTGCAGCCCAAGCGGCAAAAGCGGTTGTGTCGTAAGCGCCGGATGCAGGATCCATTCCTACAGTGATTTGAGCAGGATCTAAATTGTAGTTGCTCTTAAGCCAGTCAGCCCACCCTGTAACCCATCCCTGTTCATCTGAAAGAGAGTTAAAATAGGCCATAATATTGACGCGATCGACGCCGCTTGTCGGCTGATTTGTCGTTGGATTGGAATAAATGGCCGCATTCATAATATTTTGAACAATGCCTTGCCAGGGAAAATTAGGCCCAAAACCGGCATTCGTATCGAGGCTGGTTTGGAAATTGGGGTTGATCATTTTAAATTCTTTAATCAAAGTCCCAACAAGGGCTTGCTGGTCAGGATGGTCTGTTGCCGAAGTAAACTTTTCGCAATCGAAGTCTACCCCGCTTATTCCATTAGACGTGCAAAAATTGGCAAGAGCTTGGGCAAAGCTTTGGACATTATTACTTGTCAGAACATCCCATGTATTGTCATAAGAGCCCCCGCTTCCTCCGATCGAAATATTTACCGTTATCCCTTGGGCTTTGCATCCCTGTATAAAAGCTGCAAAAGTCGCCGGATTTTGAGACAAAGTACCGAAGCCTCCAATCACGGGCTTGCCGCTTGAATCAAGGCTCATGTTACCGACAAAAACATCGACGGCATTCACGCCTTGCGGAATGGGATAATTGTAACTTGTCCAATCTAAGTACCAAACTCCATTTTGAATGCTCATTGCAGAAGGCGCGGGCGCGACATCAACTGGTGTAACCGGAGTCACAGGAGTAACCGGAGGCGTGTCAGGCGGAGTCACAGGAGGCGAAGTCGGGACAGTGGCATTCATAGCTGCATTATAGACCTGCGTGACTTGCTCTTCAATAGAGGCGACGGCGCTCACGAAGCTCGCCAAAGTCGCGCTTGAACTATTGTATTGATTCTTATAAATAGGAGCTAACTGCTGCTGAAGGGCCTGCAGTTGGGCACGATCTTGCTGTACGCTTGCCAAGGTGCGCTGTTCATAAGGAAGGGCATCGATATCCCGGATTTTTGTATTGATATCGTTATAATAGCTTAAATATTGCTGATAAATTTGATCCGCATCGGGACTCCTTTGAGTAGCTGTATAAACGGAAATGGGAGAAGACGAGGAATCTGTGGGCGGCGAAGTGACCGGCGGTGACGTCGTTTGACTCGTGACTGAATTGTAAATTTCAAGCACTTGAGATTCAATCGATGCCGCATCGCCAATAAACGAGGCAAGGCTTGCGCTTGAACTGTTATACTCTTTTGTATAAAGGGGATATAATTGCTGCTGCAGATCGAGAAGCTTACTTCTAGCCTCTTGAGTATCGGCTGTTTGCGGCATTTGATCAATGGTATGAATTTTCGTATTGATATCGGCATAATAAGCCAAATATTGCTGATAAATTTGATCAGCTTCAGGGCTTCTGCCTGAAAGAGGAGAAATAGAAGACATAACCCACCTCTTTTAAATAAACGTGTCCATTTAATAATTATACAATTCAAAAATTTATTTAACAAATAAACTCTAAAAGACTTCTCAATCTAAAACATCTAACTTCGCCACTCCTTTAAATCTTTTTTCTTTCTCTATCCTTTAGAACTGGGCAAGTGGATGCCTATCGAACTTTTGATTGGGAAAAATTACAGAGAGATTTAAAGTATGGGGATTCTATTAAGCAAATATGAATTGAACTGAAGAGGTGTTATGGCGATTGTTGAAAAAATCAATGAAGGCATCAAAGAAGCCATGAAAAGTAGAGACCAAATTAGACTCGATACTTTGCGCATGCTTAAATCTAAAATTTTGGCTGTCGATGCACGAGGCAATCTGCCCGACGGAGAAGTGATCAAGCTTTTTAAAACTTATTCGGGCAACCTGCAGGAAGCCCTGGATCAGGCAAAAGCCGTAAATCGCCCTGAAAGCGCCGAACGGTTAAAAAAAGAATTAGAAATTGTTCAAGAGTTTTTGCCCAAGACACCTTCGCCAGAAGAAACCAAAAAGCTTGTTGAGCAAGCCATTGTCGAATCAGGAGCGAAGACTAAAAAAGATGTCGGACTAGTCATGAAAAGCATTATGAAGCTTAATAACACCGTTGATGGAAAGTTAGCTAAAGAACTGGCTGATCAATTGCTGGCTGATTAACTCAAATGCTTGCTGCCGAATGACTGCGTTAAATTAGAGAAGCCAATCCTTGTCCCTAATTTTTAATGCGGCTAATTGTCTCTTACCCGATTGAATCTAGTGAAGAAGAAGGTCCTTGCTGCATCTTTTCTTCCTCTGAGCGAAAGCAAGTATTTGGAATAAAGGAATACAGGCCCCTATCAAGCCAGGGTTCTGTATTCCCCTCCTCGACTAATTTTTTGAGAAAATCTCTTCTTTCTTTTCTACGAAACGGCTACCATCATAGAATAGCTGAATCCTAGCAATCAATCCCTCCCGAAAACTTAACAGTGAAGCACCGGGAAAATCTTTGGCTATCCCGGGAACATCTACCTCATAGACGATCATGGCTTGGTCTCCGGCGCCAAATTTAGCTCGTATGGCAAGAGATTTAAAAGTCTGCATAAAACGGCTAGTCGCTTCAATGACCGAGCCTTTCCCCTTTAAAGTTGCCAAAGGGCCGTAGAATTCCACATCAGGATGCAAATACTTTTGGAATTCTGCATTCTTTTCTCCAATTAACTTGTAATAGTCTTCAGCTTGCGCTTCATGATTTGCTTCCACACTCCCCTCCTCGTTAATTTTTGACAGCTGCTATTGAATATAGTATTGTCTATTCAACAGTAAATACAATATAGCGAACAATATTGATTATAGCAAACTATATCCAAAATGAAAGAAGAGAAAAAAAGATCTTATTATTCCGAAAACAGGGATGCGCAGGCAGCACAGACGAGATGCCACATTCTGAAAGCTGCCAAAAGACTCTTTCAGACTGAGGGATTCGACCGTGTCACAATAAACAAGCTTGCTCAAGCGGCTGAAGTGTCCATGCCGACTATTTATGCCATATTTAAATCCAAACGAGGGATCTTGCAGTCCTTGATCGACGAAGCTTTTCCTCCCGAACAATTTGCGGCACTCATAGACAATTCTATGCAAGAAGAGTCTCCCAAAAATTGTCTGAGCCTAACGGCAAAATTGTCGCGTCAAATCTATGATGCGGAAAAAGAGTTGATGGATATTTTGCGCGGCGCTTCCGTCGTGGCGCCGGAATTTAAAGAACTCGAACAGGAAAGAGAACAACGGCGCTATAACAGGCAAGGAGAATACATCAACAAGATGATGAAAGCAAAATTTCTGGCTAAAGGATTGCCCCTCCAAAAAGCGCGGGATATTCTATGGACGCTAACAGGTCGCGACATGTACCGCATGCTTGTCGTGGAAAGAAAATGGTCATCCGATGAATATGAAGAGTGGTTAGCCCAGCTTTTAATCCACTCTTTGCTGGATATAGAACGGAAATAAATTAAAATATTTTTATTTAAGCTGTTAATAATTAATAACAATTAACAAACTTCATTATTTGAAATTTTCATATTGAGGTTTTAATATTTTTTGACTAGCTTCGGCCTAAAAAAAAGCTTAAAAAGGAGAGCTAAATATGAATGTACAGGGAACAGGAAGCCCTTATTCTCGCACTTTTTTTACAAGCAACGTAGGAAAACGCAAAGAAAGGGCTGGGCGCTTCTCTCATAGCCAAGAAGAATCAAAGCTTCATAAGAAAGTTTTTCCAGGAGAGAGAACAACGAATGCGAGATTAGAAGCGGTAAAAGAACGCTTACAACAAAAGTTGGAGAGGAAGAAACAAGAGGAAAAAGATGTTAATCTTGTCGCGTTTTTTTCTCACTTATCCCTAGCAGTCACGATTCTTAACCCTACAAAGTAGGGCTTATCGCCAATCAGCCAATGGCCCGGATTCGAAGTTATTTTCGAGTAGGGCTCATTGCTTAATGGACGACATCCCCTTATTAGAAAGCATAAGATAATAGAGTTAGCCCCTTCTCTTGCATCATGCCGGATCGGTCAGCTTTTGAAACATATAACACCACGCGTCTTCTAACTTCTTTAGTCAACTAGCTCGTTCCCAAACTCAGGTTATTAATTTTGACGGCAAATCCTTTTTAAATTAAGAATAAGCCATAGAGTACACTCAATTAAGCTAACAACTTTAGGGAGGTTATATGTGCCGCATCAAATTTTCATTTTTGTCTGGGTTACTATTGATGAGTTCTTTTCCTTTGGCCGCCAATGCGGATGGATGGGCAGGATATAGTCGTGATTATCAAAGCGAATCCATTGGCAAGCAAGCATACGAAAGAAAAGGAAATCAAGAGCTTGCACTCACCACTCTTTATGAATATCCTAATACCTCTGTCTCTTACGACAGCAGTTACGGCTATCCGATTGGCTCTTATTATGGATCCTATTACTCCACTTATCCTTCTTACTCTTATTATTCTGCTTATCCAGTCTATTCTAATCCCTATGCCAATTCTTATTATGTAAACCCTTACTATCAGTATGTGAATCCTTATTATGGATCCTATTACTACAATCCTGGCATGTACAATCCCAATACGACTTTTGTAAATCCCCCCTCTTCTCTGAATTATCCAACCGGATATCCTGGCTATTCAGAGACTTATATCTATCGATGATCGATTGCAAGGAAAGCTTTTTAGCACCTATTCAGCCTCAAGACTGGAGTGCTTCCGTATCAGCCTATCGAAAGGCGGAAAATCATTTCAATCGCGGGTGAGGCATTCAAATTTTATTAGGTAAATCTACTCGGCTATGGTAGCATCCAGTTTTCAGCAAGTTTACGTCGCAATAAAAAAGAAGGTAGATGATGCAAAGAAGACTTCAAAATAAAATCGCTCTTGTTACAGGAGGCTCTCGGGGAATAGGAGCAGCTATTGCCAGGCGTTTTGCCAAGGAAGGCTGCCATGTCGCAATCAACTTTACAGAATCCCAAGAAAAAGCCTTTTCCTTAGCAAAGGAACTTGAAAAGGAGGGAATCCAAGCTCTCGCCTTACAAGCCGATTTAGCCGATCCTTTACAGGCCGCTACCCTTGTTCAAAAAGTGGGCGAGCATTTTGGAAGAATTGATATTCTTGTCAATAATGCGGGCATCCATGCAGGAGGCGCTATTGATGCCCCTAATCTGGATATTGAAAGACTCTCCCGGCAACTAGCAATCAATGTGGGAGGGGTCTTCGCCATAACACGTGCAGCTATTCCATTCATCAAAGATGGGGGGCGCATTATCCTTATAGGTTCGGTTAACGGTGAGCGCATAACTGCTCCTGGAGGAGCGGATTATGCGGCCACAAAAGCCGCCCTTATTGGCTATACACACGGTTGGGCAAGAGATCTTGGCCCTAAAAACATCACGGTGAATCTTGTGCAGCCAGGCCCTATCGACACAGATATGAATCCAGACAATACAGAATTTGCCGAAATGATAAAAAAAGGCGTAGCTTTGGGACGTTATGGCAAACCAGAAGAAATCGCATCAGCCGTTGCCTTTCTTGCCAGCCCGGAAGCGTCGTATATGACAGGAAGCACGCTTACTGTTGACGGGGGTTTTTTAGCTTAATAGGAGATTAGTCGTGTATCTCCTTAAACTTGGAAATTCTTGAGGCGATCTTATGTTAACTTTTAATGTGGAAATGCCTAAATTGTTTGAGAGAACTTGAGAGAACAAGTATGCAAAGATCGCCGATTGTTTTATTTTTATTGAGTTTGTTATTGGGACCGTTCCTTTATTCAACGGAAGCGGAGAAAAAAGCCGAACAGAATAAGAAAGACGTCATCTTTCTTCAGCCAAACACCACTCAATTGTTTACCGAACTTTATCAAGCCTATGGCTTGCTGCATCCACCGTCCAGAACTTTTTTTGAAGACGCCCTTTATCTCGATCAGTCCACGCCAACGACCATTCTTCCGCTGCAGTTTTCCAACCAGGTCATTTTCGATCATGCGAGCGCTGTCCTTTCTCAATTCCATAAACGGGTGAATGACTTAGAGCTTTATATAGACCCCCATAAACAAAAGCCTGTCTTTTATACCGCAGCCGGATCAAAGCATTTGATTGTTGCGCTTGTCTATGCGATTGCCATGTCGGAGCCCAATAAGAAATTTGTATTTGTGGAGCAATCCCCTTTTTATTCCGGTCACCCGAATGCTGTGACAGGGATATTCAATTATCCAAACGCCCGCTTTCTTGCCTTCCATACCCCTTCTGATATTCGCGTTGAACCGGATGAAATTTTGGTAGAGTTTGTGACGTCGCCGAATAATCCGGACGGCAAATTTCGCCAGCCCTTAACAGATGCGAAGATTATTTTGGCTGATTTTGTATTTGCGTCTTCTTCTTTTGGAAATGAAGGGACCGGATATCTAGAAAAAAATATTGAATGGATCAGACAGGCACGCCTGGACGGCAAGCATGTTTTTAGCTTTAACTCTGCTTCAAAACAATTTGGAAAAACAGGCACGCGTTGCGGATACATTTGGTATCCCATGGAAGATCCCTATGCCGCTTCTATCTTTAGTAAGTTTTTCGGATTTATATCCGCCTCTACTGTAGCAGGCGGAGCAAGCGGACTTGCTGAATTTTTAGATCTTATCCAAGCTTTTTTAGACCTTCCCGATACAGGAAAAGCCCTTAGGCAAGATAGCCATAAAAGTTTAGTTAGCCGTCACGCGCTTGTGGAAAAAGAATTACTCAAAAAATATCCAGGCTCAGAGATTCTAAGCATTCCGGGAAGCCCTACCCTTTTTGCTAAAATTAAAGATGCCCGCATTCCAAGTAAAAGAGCTTCCGATGTGCTCCTTGAGGATTTAAATGTCTATGTCAATAGCGGAGACACGATGGGAGAAACAAATGAATTTGTTCGCTTGAATCTATCGGGCTATAGTCAAATTTTGGTTGAATTTCTCAATCGCCTTGCAGAAGCAAAACAATATTCTATCCAAGATGTTTTATTTACTTCTGCCGATAATTGTTCCCATCGCATCATTTCTGATGCCCTTTATTTTGCAAATCCGGGAGATTGCCTATTGGAAGTCGATGCTTCCAGAGAACCCGTTGAAGTGATATTCCCTCCCTTCATGGATTATGCCGCAAGCAAAGAAATAAAGATAAAAAAAATAGATGCCTCAGAGAATCCGGTTATGGTTAAATCCGAAAGTTTTAGCGAGGTCCTTAAAAACTCAAAGGACAGTTTAACTGTTCAATGGACCCAACCGATCAATGTGAAAGGAACCTGGAAAATCATAGATAGGAAAAAGCTAGAGCGTTCTAAAGAATAGCTCAAGCGGCTTAAACCGACCTTTATCAAAGTTTAAGCCGCTCCTATGAACGGTTAATATGATGGTTTTCTCTTAATCCATCTCTTTTGCTTCAGCCGCAAGCTCGCGCCATCTACATTCAAATGTATGTTCTGCAATCATTTCGGATGGATATTTTTGTGCTCCAATGAAATGAATTCCTTGGTATTGAATGCCTCTATTAAGCTGTTTAATCGCCATTTCTACACTCTTCAGATTATCTTCGCGGTCATCAATAAAAATGACTTTTTCCGGATAATCCTTTATTTTTTCGAGAAAAGATACGAATGCCTCTCCCTTGGGAATTATCGTTCCATTAACAAATAGGATACCATTAAGATAGGTTGAATAATGTCCTCTATAAGAAGCCAAATCATCAAATATAAGGGGTGCCGCATAAGGAGCCGCCTTAGCAAAATCAATTCCTACTTGCCGCAGGCTCTCTATTCGCCACTTTTCCATATTTGGAATCGGACCAAATTGACCGGTTAAATTAGCAGTCATAGCCATTGCCGGCACTCCCCTCTGAATAATGTCTTGTAAGAATTGAGGAATGCGCTCATCGATGAGCACAGGAGCGGAGCGAATAGTCATCAAACTCAAAAATAGCATTTGCTTATCCGCAGGGATATCTTTCATCACTTGTTTAGAAATTGCGCCGAAACGCTTCATGTTAGCCATTTGGAATGCAGGATCGCTAGGCTGAACGAGAACCATATCGACATCAAAAATAGCCAATGTCTTTGAATCTGCCTCTTTCAAATAATGAAAAACGTCTTTCATATCATCCGCTTGTGTGATTTGTGCCTGGCACGAGAAAATGCAAAGGGCCAGCAAAACTGTCAAATAAAATTTCTTCATCGTTTTATCCGTACTATTAGATCGTATCATCCATTAGGCCATGAGCCTTTCTTCGAATTGCTAGGAGAAAAATAACTTCGAATCAAGCGCTTTGTCTAATTGAAGGTATACCTGGGTTAAATTTTAGATTTTCAATATTAATAATCTGAGTTTGTTTTTTTTGCTCTTTCACCTGCGTCAAAGCTGCGAAGATGAACAATGGCAAGCGCTTTCACCTCAGTCTAAAGGGCAAAAAAAACTCAAAACTCAGTTTAATGTAAAAGCGGATTTAGAAAAAATTTAATTAATTTAATCTCGCATATAGTTAAAGTTATAATGGGTATTTATGAAGCTAAAAGATATGGTTAGCTGGCAAGGATTAATTTTGATCGTCTGCCCATCAAAAAGGGTCATGGAAAATTTCTTAACACGTCAATTTAAATGGCATAGATAAAAAAACCTGCTAGACAAATAAGCCGCGCGTGGCGCAGCTTAAGAAATCCTCTAAGACTGTCCACGACTGAAATAACTTTTTCAAATACAAAAAAATTTATACGCTCAACTTAATGAAATTGCTTACAAATGCGAATTAAGTCTTTGGGAACTCTTTTATGGTAAAAAAACCTCTCTCTTTAGATCAAGACGTGATTAATAGCCTAAAGACGGATTATGGGATTGAAGTTGCTTCGCTTAAATTCCTTTCGATAGGTGCGGATATACATGCATCGGTATATAAAGCCGAAGCTCATAATCAAAGCTCTTATTTCGTAAAACTCAGAAGCGGGCATCAACAAGATATCAGCCTTATTATTCTTACACAATTACATGAGGCCGGAATTCCACACATTATCCCTCCCATTAAAACAAGTACCGGCCAATCGAGCAGTCATGTCCGCGAGTTTACTCTAATTGTGTATCCGTTTATAGACGGACAAGATGGATTTGCTCGTAATTTAACGGATATTCAATGGATTACACTCGGAAAAACGTTGAGGCAAGTTCATGAGTTTAAAGTCCCCTCATCCGTTTTAGATCATGTAAGAAGGGAAACTTATTCCAATAAATGGCGAATGGCGGTTCGATCGCTTTATACTCATATTGAAGCTGAACCAAAGGGTGACATAATCGCTTTAAAGCTATTGGAGTCAATGAAGATGCATCGGTTAACAATTCAACGCTTGGTGGATCGATCGGAAGCCCTTAGCCAAAAAATTCAGAATCAATCACCTGAATTCGTTTTGTGTCATTCCGATATTCATGGCGGTAATGTGATCGTGGCAGATAATGGCACTATTCACATCGTGGATTGGGATGAGCCTATCCTGGCACCGAAAGAACGCGATCTTATGTTTATTGGCGGCGGCGTCGCTAATGTGTGGAATAATCCTCACGAAGTAGAGTTTTTTTATAGGGGTTACGGAAAAACTGAAATCAATAAGGACATTTTGGCCTATTATCGGCATGAACGAATCGTAGAAGATATTGCTGTATATGGCCAAAGCTTACTTTTGACAAGTGATGGGAATGATAGGGAAATCATGTACAAGCATTTCATAGCCATGTTTGAACCGCGAGGCGTCGTAGACATCGCATTCAAAACAGAGGAGCTTTAGCTCGCATCAAATTGCTCAGCATAGGCGAATTACCCTACTTATATTTTCACCCAAGCCGATGAATGAAAAGAAGCTCTAGGTCTAACGATTTGCCGGTTATACAATTATGAATTATCGAATCCAACCTTTGAATTGATTATTGAGAAGGCAACTTTCGTTTATGGATCGCATGGGTTTTGTCATTGAAATCTGTTAAGATTTCCAACTCTTTTTCATTTCCTTTAAACTCATATTCATCAGCTGCTTCATCAGAGAGAGCGCCAAAGCGATCAAAGAGGGCAACGATTAGATAGTTTATCATTTTATCGATATCCCCCTCTTTACTTTCGGACAAGAAAGATGTAGCGCTCCAAACAACGCTAGAAGGCGAACCGGGATTTTTTCTATATTTTTCAGTATCTATCACGAACACTTTTAAGTCCGCTCGATGGACATCATATGCATAGGGAATTGTTGCAATGGAGCCGGAAGATGTGGATGTTCCGCTATAGGAATTAAAGCCGGCAGCCCCATAAATACTGCCCGAGCTATAAACAGTCTGCCCGGGCTGATAGACTGGAAGGAGCGTCTGTTTTGTCTCTTTTTCCGTCTTCCATGTAAAAAGCATAAGAAACCGAGGCAACTCGTCCTTCTCTTTTGAAGAAAGATGATATCCTTTCGATGCTAGATACAGCTCAATTTTATCTTTTATTCTTTTGGTTTCAAAAGCATCCTTACAATCTGAATGTTCCGCTAAAAAAATTTCATTTTGATAAAATTCACCGCTTAGTCCAGGCGTATCGCACCTTGTTAATTTATAGACTTTCACACTCGAACAAGAAGATAATAAAAAAACAACAAGACACATTAATATTTTATTCATTCTAACTTACCAAAAATAAAGAGATGAAATAAGCGACGACTTAATAGAATTTAATAAAAAGCTCTATCTCGAATTTAAAAACGATACAGGTTAAATGATAAGTTATTTAAGCTCAATTAGAAGAGATTATTTCAAAGTGAGGGAATGCCTTTGAAACGGCTTTCACGTGTATTAAGAATTATCCAATTCTCGCATGACTCTGCAAGGATTTCCTGCAGCTATGACATTGGCTGGTATATCTTTTACGACCACACTTCCTGCTCCTATGGTGGTATTATCTCCAATTGTCACTCCGGGACAAACAATGGCTCCTCCACCTATCCAAACATTATTTCCAATATTGACAGGCAATGCCAATTCGAGCCCTTTTAATCTTTCCGATGCAAGGAGAGGATGAAAACCTGCATATAATTGCACATTAGGGCCTAAAAGAACATTATCCCCTAGAGTGACCTTTGCGCAATCTAGAATGACGCAATTAAAGTTAGCGTATAGATTTTCGCCTGCAAAAATATTGCAGCCATAATCACAATAAAAAGGCGCTTGAATATCAATCTTATCCTTAAAGCTTCCCAATAATTGCTTTAGAAAAACCTTCCTTTCCTCCATCTGTTCATAAGGAATAAGATTATACTGAGACAGCAGCGTACGCGCTTTCGCCCTTAAGCCGACAAGTTGCGGATCATAAGCATTATACAACTCGCCATTTAGCATTTTCTCTAATTCTGTCTTCATATAGGCAACGAATTTCCGAAAGTTAACTTTTGAAGCAGCTTCTAAACTCGAACAAGCAAAGTCTGAAGGCGAGGATGCCCCTCCCTTCCTCACGCTCATTGGAATTTATAGCCTTAATACAATCCATTGTTTACTGCTTTAGATCATTTTGTACCAGCTTTCTGCAAGCTATTTATAAATTAAAAATGAACGGGTTGATGCCGCACTCCCCATTGAAAATGGCTTGAAATGATGGAGATCAAAGAAGTTTAACAAATCCTATTAAAAATTATTTTAAATAAAGCATTCACGTTTGCTATCGTTGGATCTATAGCCAAAACGGATATGACAAGAAATGAAGCTAATTCAAGATTTAAGGAGACAATTATGTCGATTTTTAAAAAAGCTTATAGAAGTGTTTTTTTTCTATTTTTGCTCTGGGCACCCTCGTGTATATATAGCGCCAATTACCCACAAGCTTTTGATTACGTAGAGACTAACACTGAAAATAGTGAAAATAGGTTGGACAATCAAGATATAAGAGAATACGATTTAGTTGATAAATCGAGGAGGAAAATAGGCAAAAAGCATAAAAAGTTGGCGTATTATTTATATATAGCAGATTTTATAAGAAGTTTTATCGCAATACCAACCTCCAATGTTTCCCTTAATAGTTCAACAATAGCCTCTACCTATTTAGCAGGAAGAGCGCCGATATATAACTTACGAAATGAAAAAGTCGGCACATGTTCCGCTTCTTTTTTATGCATGCAAAATGAAGATGGCATATTTACAGATATTTCAAATTATTTATCGGTTGATAATGGCCTCATCGTTTCATGGTTCACTCCAACAACTTTAATCAATTTGGAATTAGATAGTATTATCCATTCCATGGTTACCGAATGCATAGTTATAGCATCTACAAAAATTGGCTTTAATCCTTTTTATGGAAAAAAGTTTAATATGATTGTCTCATCTGATGATCAAAAAATATATTTTAAATTGTCGGAAATACAATGAATTTAGTCTTTTAGAAGGTGTATTATTTCCCTAAGATTGAGTCTTGAAAAGAAGGGATTTAACATCATCTGCAACCACCTTAAGCTGCGCCATTCGCGTGGCTTAAAATGATGTTTACGTATTGCCCGTGGGTTTCGGCTGCGCCTCCACCCACGGCTACTGCCCATGCGCCATTCAGGCGGCTTATTTACTGTTGTGATGCTTGAATTTGGGGTGCTTTAGCTCTTTGGAAAGAGGAGAGGCCTTTTAAAATTTGTACCCAATTCCTGCACCGAATGTAAAGCCGGAAATTTGAATGTTTCTTGTATAGACGCCCGATTTTCCCGTATGAAAATGTATTTTAGCATAGGAATATTCCCCGAAAATATCGATCACAACGTGATCACATGGGACGTAATTGAAGCCCGTGTTTAAAAACAAGCCAAGCCCATTTCTTGATTTATTTTCATAGACATAGGAGGAGTGGTTGTGCTGGTGGATATAGAAATAGCGGGGTCCAATAGCGAAATAATACTGCATGCTAGGATTAATCTTGTAGACTGGTTTAAGGCCAATATTGATCGGAACCGACCATAACGACGTTTTTTGATGTCCCTTAATTGATTTGCCTGATCGATAAAAATATTCTACAGCCGCATATGCATTGAGAATCCATCTGCTCGTCAGGTTCCATAAAGGATAAGAAGCGCATAGCTGTGTATCCAATCCACCCCTATCATAGACCTTGCGCATTTTGGAATTAGAGAAAAAGAAATAACCCGTTTTGACTTCAAATAATGGCTGAGAAAAACGGCCTGGTGTGATGCCTTGCGGAAGTACGCTGCAGTATTCTTGGGTAGCCGATACTGTTGGTGAAATAGCTAGCAAGAACAAAAAAAATGCTGTGAACTTAAAGAGTCTATTTATCATTTTATGTCCTTTCATTTAGGTCTGATGACGATACGGACCGGTGAGCTTTCGTTGCCAGCTGAGTTAAATGCTGTAATGGCATAGATATAGGAAACGCCCTTTTTTCTGTTGTGATCTTCATATCTATATGTAGAGGCATCTACCATGGCAATTTTCCTTCCACTGCGATAAATAAAATAACCGCTGGTTTCAGGTGACGGACTAGGCGTCCATGTCAGTTGGTTATATAGTTCATATTCGAATCCAAAGTCATTTTTCTTTTGCTTACCTCGAAGATCTGATGGGGGTTCTAAAATACTTGGCGGCGGAGGTGGAGGT
>NZ_FCNU01000019.1 GCF_001545115.1 Candidatus Protochlamydia phocaeensis | reverse complement strand
AGAAATAAGTGTTCTATTAGTTGCCACTCCTCATCCGATAAATCGCTAGAATATTTCTTTCTCATTCAAAATCCTCTCATGAATCCTCATAAAGGATAATTGAAAATAAGGTTTTTTAACAGGCTCTCAATTTGTTGAGAAAAGTAAATTTCTTTAGAAGTTCTTGGAAAGCATTTTGATTTATAAAGGGCTTATTAACCCAGCTTATTAAATCAAGAGTAATTGAAAAGAATAGATCCTGTTAATGAATTCATGTAATTAAATTTTAAGATGATAGGAAAACACAAAAATCAAAAGCCTGGTTGAAATTATATTAAAATTATAAGGCTATGTAGAAGTAGGCTTAGATAGCCTTTGAATTCAATAATTTCCAGGCTTGTTATATTTTCCTTTTTGAGTTGATCACCTGTTAGTTAAAATGCGAAGCCAGCTGAAAAATTCGCTCCGTCCAAACATAAGTCACCATAATCTCCAAAACGATTTTGGTTAAAGTAGCTGTGATGTTCCAGGCCTAATTGCAGCCACACAATGCTTCCGCAAAAACATGTTTGCCAGCGAACACCTAGTCCAGCATCCAGAACTGTTTGGCAGGCACACATATTCCGCTTTACATTGCAGAAGTCAGCACCGTCTACAAACTCATCCGATTCATTTAATCGCACATGAAAATGCCCATATAGAAAAGCTACGGAAGCATTTGCATACAAACTTAAGCCGCAGCCCAAATTCCAATCTAACTCAACACCGACTAAAGGGCCAAGTCCCCAAAATTTTTCTTTGTTATGCGAACTAAATGTTGAGAAATTGCTTGATGAATAGCCTGAAGGGCTGAAATCCGAATAAAAGATTTGCGAACTCGATCCGGAATAAAAATCAGCATTACTAATAAAGTTTGAGCGAAGCTTTTGTTCAATCCTTGCCCAACGCAAACCGCCAAATGGACTAAGTGTAAAACAAGATCCTAAATTAATTTCACGTGCTCCGATAAGATCCACAACTTCAAAGTCTAATTTCCAACGAAGTTCGTGCTCATCCCTGGATTCGTAATTATTCCTATGATGTCTGCTTGAATGCGAATGAAAATGCGTCCAGAATGCTGCTATATCCCAACCGCTCGCAAACTGATATCCAGTCCCAAGTCGAAAACCTGCATCCCAATTAAAGTCCGGATCTTCGCCTTTGCCTTTGAACTTAGAAATGATGTTCCCATCCGAAGAGACGTAATCGACAGCTTCAGTGGGAAAACATGCATCCAGTCCATCTTCAAAAGCTCTCCAATATAATAGATCAGCGCTTATGAAGCCTTTACCACAACAACAAGCAGGTGCACAAGAATAGAAATCCCTGCATTCTCCACTTATTGATGAGTGACCATAATCAGCATGGAGTTGATCGGCCGCTATTAGCAATAAGGCCGTTATCGCTGCATGTATCTTTTTAAGAGTGTATGACATACAAGTATTTTTCCTATGTTAATTGGCCGTAACATTATTTACATATTCTTTAGTGGTTAATCCTGTCATTATAAAAGTCGAATAATCACAAGATGTGCTGAAACAGGATCAACTCCTCCTGCTAGAGGAGTAATAGTTAGTGCAGTAGAATTCGAGCTAGGATTACGAACTGTCAGTACTTCATTTATGCTTGTCGTAGTCACAATAGCTATTCCCACTATCTGAGAAGTGCCGGTTGCTCGTCCGACTACTGTATATGGTAGTTCAGTGACTCCTGTGGAAGTATCAAGACCTAAAACTAATTGTCCAGGTTCAGTTACACTCACTTGAAACATGACTAGATAAGTACCAATGCTACTCAATTCAAATTGAGTATTAGATAGGCGTATGATTCCAAGAGTAGTACCTTGAGTTTGTGGAAACTCTACGGCAGTACCCACTCCAACAGTCGCAGCATTGTTGGGGGGCATTAACGCGAAAAAATCACCAAATCCGCTAACTCCGCCTGCTGGACCTTGGGCTCCCGTAGCTCCTGTAGCTCCTGTAGCTCCTGTAGCTCCTGTCGCACCAGCAGGTCCAGCAGGTCCAGCAGGTCCGCCGATACCATTTGCTGCAATAACCTGTGCCAGTGTTTGTATCACTTGCGGGTTGGACAGGTTTGGTAAAATGATTTGTTGTGCTACTAGTGGCTGAATCTGCGGTAGTGCAAATATTCCCTCATTCAGAGTTTTTTGTACTTGTTGCAATAGCTCAGCCCCAGATAGGGTCCGACGACAGTCATTGCACCCCTTGCAACATTCTTTGTCATTATCTGGGATTAGAATATTATCTTGATTTTTTAACAAGATACGATCTTGTAAATTGGCAGCCCTTATACCTTCCTGGGTTGCAGTCAAAGGCATGGCTAATGCCAACAGCAAAACGAGCATATGTAAATTCATATGTATCCTAAGTATAGTTAACCGTTCAAATCCCTGAGAGCCTATCCCTGAATTCAGTTAAGTAAATGAAAGAGAGGCTTTTGATGCATCATCTAAAATAAAAGACATGAAAACATTTTAATTTCCCAAGCTTTTAATTTAGACGATGCGCAAAAGTGGATTTTAAACCAACTTAATTGAATCTAGAAAAAGTCCCTTTAACCATTAACATTTCATACCTTAATAATTGATTTAAGGTTCTGTCAATAAATAAATTTATTTTTTGAAAAAAAAGAATACTTGTTAGAGCTCCATCTCATGCAAGCGGCGAGGCTAGCTGGTTGAGTATTACTGAGTTTTCCAGATCCAGTCATAAAAATATGCCTTATTCGATCACTTAAATAACAGGTAGGCAAATGCGCACGATAGGCTGTTTTGACGCTAAAGATTAAGGAAATTGTTTCAATACGAGTGAGAGATGGTTACAGACATATTCATACGTTATTGCAAAGAAAGGGGGAGAAGATCAACCAATCATAAGCGGATTTATAGATTATACAAAAAGAGGGACTGCAGGGATAAGATCCCTAAAAGAAGGGGGCAGTCTTAAGATTCGTCTATTGCCGACCTTGGCAAGCAGCAAGAATGAGTGTTGGGCCATAGATTTTTTATCCGATAAGCTTTTTGATGGAAGCCGAATTCGGATCACTGTTTCTTAGAAGTTTTTTAACAGGTTCTTAGTAGTAAGAAGATTTACTCATTTCTTGTATAGAATTTTCTTTAAATAAAGATGAATTTTTTTTATAAAATTACTGTTCATTCTCTAAAAAAAGTCGGACTTGAGATTTAATCTTGATCACTAGTATTCGCAATTTCCTTTAATAAGTAAGGGTAGAGGAGGAAATAGCAAAAACTGCGGTAAATACATTATTAAGGGGATGGAAAATAAATTTCTTATTTCAAAATAAATTTTCTCAAGAGGGCGAATTATGTTTAAATTTATTTGTAAAACACGCAAAACGATGGTTGCGTTGGCTTTATCTATATGTACCTTTTCCTTTCTAAATGCATATGCCATGAATGAGGCAGAAGAAGAATTTGAGCAAGCGTGGAATAATCCGGATTATACGCAAGCCAGATTAGACGACGCAAATATCAATGACATTCTGTCCAAGTATTATGAAACGCCCATTCCCATCCATTTCACTCGCCAGCTGCTGTGGGATGTAGAAATAAGAAAAGCATGGGATCCTAAAACATACCTCTCTTATGTTGTACGGGACGGAAAATCTTGGGATAGAAAAGTTTTGGAAAATGGAGATGAGGTATTTGTCAGGTCTACAGAGCAGAAGCAATGGCTAAATAGCGATGTCTATGCCGAGGTATTTGAAAAGGTCTATTTGAACTATAAAGATCAAAAAGTGACTTTTATCGGATCTCAACGCTTAAAAAATAGCGAGGGAGAAGACATTTATTTGCAAAATGATCAGCCCCTTTTTCATGTGCAGCATTCCGTCGAAGGTGAAGAAAATACCCCCCTTAATGTCTGGCGCATTGTGTATCTCACAGAGCAAAAAGATCAAAGATTTATCGATCGCTTACAGCAACTCAACGATCCCACAAGATTGCCCGGTTATGTTGAAATTTATATAAAGAAAGATTTGCAAATTCCTTTATCGCATAAATAAAGTAAGCAGGAATGGGATCTGAAGGCCTGTTTTTGATGGGATTAATACCCAGGAAACATGGCCTTCTTAATCACGGTTTTTAATGTATGGTGGCCGGCTGAAATTAAAACGCCTTTGGAGAGAAAGAAATTAAGGGATATTGGAATTGAAAGCGGTTTTATTAATTTATTTATTGCAGATAGTTAATGCAATAATAGGTGCGATTTTATCGCGGCTATCCTCTTTTCTATTCGTTCAAATACCTCTTTTGCCATCCTCGCTCGGTTAAAGGCAGCGCTTTTATTCAACGCTAAAATTTAGCTAAGGAAGTGATAAAAGAGGCGAGGCCATGGAGAATTAGAAACCTGAGTTTTTTTGCCCTTTCGACTGCGTCAAAGCTGCGGAGATGAACAAATGGCAAGAACTTTCAGATCAGTCCAAACTCAGGTTAGAAAAGACTGATGAATTGGGGCACGCTTATGTTCATACCGGGAAGATTCTGGTAAAGATAGTCCTCTTTATCTACGCTGATCATGTAAGACCAGTGTGCAAGTCCAGTGAGGTTGGTTGGAGCACTATTCATCTGCATGATAAAGACATATTCATTTTGGATTCTCCTCAATTTTCCTATCCCGTTGACAACGTCGGTCGTTAACAAATTTCCTGCTGCGGGATAAAAAGCAATATAAACCTCTCCAAAAGGCGTGACAGATCCGACTAGCTTCATATGCGAGGTGGGAATGCCATTGATGCCTACATAGGCATCGCCAAAAAAATAGCCATTTTCAAAGCGACTAATGACCCAGACTGTTTGATCGGTCAGAGCAGTTTCCGTTCCGGCTGTATAGTTAATTGCCATCAGAGTGGAAGGGGGAACAATCCAGGTAGAGTTTGCAAGAATAGACTTGTATTTTTTAAATTTCTTTTGGCTCAACGCTTGAAATTTATCGTGACCGCTAGAGGCTGAAAGGTCTTCATATCCGCAAAAGACTAAACATAAAAGGGCGATTTTCAAAATAAAATGCATGGGCTTATCCCTCATAAAAGGTCTATGGGAGAATCTATTTTTCTAAAAACTGATGAAAGCAATCTAATTTTTTTTTCAATTGAAAATCAAGCTCTCTTTCCCGCATAGCCAAGACTTAAACGTAAATATTTTGTGGGATAAAATTGTTTTTTTCCCAGAACTGATTGGCGTTTTCATATGAGCAATGAACAAGAGGAAAAGGGCTTTATTCCTATGCGTGGCAAACTCTCATTTTAGAACTCCGGCCTTGTTGTCAACTCAATCGCTTGGCAGGAGACAATGGATAGAAATTGAAGTTGTAAATGGCTTTATAACAAATTTATTTACTAAATATTTAAATAGTTATTATATGAAAGAAATTAACCTAAATAAGGAGTGATATGGAAAGAGATTATATCAGATATATTTATGAGTTTATAGGAACCTTTTTTCTTGTTTTGACCGTAGGATTGGTCACGCTTGATCCGCATAATATTGGTTTGTGGGCTCCGTTAGCTATTGGATCCATTTTAATGGTCATGGTTTTTGCCGGAGGCCATATCTCAGGAGGGCATTATAATCCTGCTGTTTCTTTAGCGGCTTTTATAGCCAAAAAACTTTCCAGCAGAGATTTGGGAATCTATTGGGTTGTTCAATTTGTTGCCGGTATCATTGCCGCCTTATTGACTGCTTATTTAAAAGATGGATTTTCTTCTCATGCTATTGAAATCCAATATGATAAAGCATTTGTGCTGGAGTTTTTGTTTACTTTTGCTTTGTGTTATGTCGTGTTGAATGTGGCAGCCGCACGAGCAACAGATGGAAATTCTTATTTTGGATTAGCAATTGGCTTTACTGTGCTTGTGGGAGCCTATGCGATCGGAAATCTTTCTAGCGCGGCTTTAAATCCAGCAGTCGCTTTAGGATTAAGCGTTCTCAAATCCAGCGCCTGGTCTAACCTGTGGGTCTATCTTATTGCCAATTTACTGGGCGGCGCGGTTGCTGCTTGGGTATTTAATGCAGCCCATCCTATAGAAAATAAAGAGTTTTAAATATTTTCCATTGATAGGGACTGTTGTTAAATTAGGCGGGTTAAATGGATAAGCCACTTTTGATCGCCAAGTTAATTTGATGGCAGTCTCTTCAGCTGCGCCCTAACGTGATTTTTACGCGTTGTCCGTGGATTGCGGTTGCGCCGCCACCCACGGCTGCTGCCCATGCGCCACTCGCGTCGCTTGCTTTGTCTAGTCACCTGAGTTTGAGTTTTTTTCTCATCTATGCCATTCAAATTTGAGTTTTAATGCATCCTCGTATCCGGTCAATCCGACGCTTTACAATTTTCTATAAACTTTTCCGCGTGCAAAACGGCCAAAAACCTGACAGCTTCGTGCGTTTGATAGAAAAAATTATACATAAATTAATTTTTAATTTATCACTTTCAGGAGATCAAAAGAAGATAAGGCTAATTTAAATGGCTGCTCATCTTCTATTTGATGATAGTAATGCCTTAAGACTAATTTTATAAGGAAGCGTATGAATAGCAACTTTTTTTTCAGCTTAGGATCGATTAAACCTCTTGTGAGTAATCAGGCAGGCAGTCTGACATGTGTGACTGCCAAAGAAGTGCCTGGGTTTGTCAATACTTCCTTTGCTAATTTAAAACTAAGCAAACGAGGCTCTTTAGATCCGATTTGGCATGCCAATGCCCATAAAATTGGTTATTGTACGCAGGGAAAGGTTTTAGTGGTTATGCGTACGCCGAACGGAGTGGAAACGTTCACAGTAAAAAAAGGCGAGATGTTTTTCATTCCTCACGGTTATGTGCACCATATTGAAAATATCGGTGAAGAGGAAAGCGTCATCAATTTTACGTTGAGCCATTCCTACCCGGAGATGATGTATTTGTCAAAAGCCGTGCACTCCATTTCGGATAGTGTCTTTAACAGCACGTTTAATACATCTTCTGGCTTTATTGATGGGCTCAAGAAAGCAAAAAATAATGAGCTCATTAAAACGCTTCCTCAGCAGAAGAGCGTTTCAGAAGACATCGCAAGCCAATATAAGTTTGACATCGAAGATAGCGCAAAAACGGTCGAGACGAAAGGGGGCTATTTGCAGGTGGGAACAAAAGCCAATCTTCCCGTTCTGCAAGAATTAGGGATACTGGGATTTGGATTAAATCCAAAAGGCTGTGTAGAGCCGCATTGGCATACCAACGCGGGCGAGCTCGTTTACATCGTCAAAGGAAAAACACGCATTACGGTGCTTTCACCTAATGGACATGTAGAAGTATTAGAAGTGAAGGGCGGAGAAGGGGCCTTTGCTCCCGCTTGTCATTTTCACAATATTGAAAATATTGGTCCGGATCAAGTGGAAGTGATCGCCTTTTTTAGCCATGCCACACCGGACTATATTGGAATAGGGGAAGCCATAGGGGCTTATTCCAACGAAGTGCTCGCCTCTATTTTCAATGTCGAGCCCGCTTACTTTAATGCCTTCAAAAAACCTGAAGGACCGCTTGTCATCGTGCCTGTTTAGATTGAAATGACTAATTTTCTAAGGCTATGTGCAATAGCTGCTAACCGGACAGCTTTTTAAAAAGCTGTCCGGCTCTTTATTTTAAGGCGAGCGAAGAGGTGCAAGCTGCCAATTCCTACTCAACGTAAAAATTTTGCTCTATCATTTTGATAAAGCCTGGGCGTGCGCTTTCTCAGCTGCCGGAACGGCTGAAAACAGGGGAATAAGTCCTTCAATCAATGTGGGATGGGTGAATATGGCATCTCTCAATGTTGTATAAGGCAGTCCACCTAGCATGGCAATTTGCACGGATGCCATGATTTCTCCGGCTCCGACCCCAAAAACAGTGAATCCCAAAATTTTATCTGTTTTTGCATCGATTAAGGCTTTCATAAATCCACGCGTTTCCGATAAAGTCCGGGTGCGTAAAACTTGAGACATGGGAATTTTGGCCAGTCTATAGGGAATGCCTTGGGCTTTGGCCTCTGTTTCGCTTAAACCGATGCGGGCTAATTCAGGATCGATGAACATGCAATAAGGGACTTGCCTACCTGTCTTTATCCGATTGCCTCCATTCATATTTTCCAACACGATGCGGAAATCATCGAAGGCGATATGGGTAAAATGCGGACTGCCGGCACAATCGCCTACAGCCCAAATATCGGGAGCTGTCGTTTCCAAGCGTTCGTTGACTTTAATATGCCCCTTGTCTGTCAATTCGACTTCCGTCAGTTCAAGACCAATACCGGCCGTATTTGGCGTGCGTCCGGTTGCAACTAACAAATCCGTTCCTTCTATAGTCCGGTTGGACTGAGCAAGATGGACTTTTACAGATTGGCCCGAGATCCCTTCAACGCTTGCGACATGGGCGTTTGGAATAAAATCAATCCCTTCGTCTTTGAATAAATCTTGAAGTGCTTCGGAGACATCCTTGTCTTCTCGGTGGACAAGCCGCTCATTGCGTTCAATGATTGTCACTTTGCTGCCAAAGCGCCGCATCGCTTGAGCGAGTTCTAAACCAATGTAGCCTCCTCCGATTACAATAAGGTGATCGGGTATATGGTCCAACTCCAGGGCCTCTATATGTGTAAGGGGCTTTGCCTCTTTCAAGCCCGGGATGTTCTCCATAGCTGTGCGCGAACCTGTGCTTAAAATGATCTTTTTGCCGGTTAAATGGCGGGCTTTTCCTTGCGCATCGGTGACTTGAATGGTTTTAGGCCCGATAAACTTGCCTTCTCCTACGATCAGTTCGGCTCCATTTTTTTTGAATAGATCAATATGCATGTTGACAAGCCCATTCACCATCTGCCGTTTGCGTTCTCGTACAGCTTGCATATTGATTTTGCAATTATCTTTGGTAATTCCAAATTCGGGGCTTCTAAAGAATAAGGAAGCGACTTTGGCGCTATGGATGATATTTTTGCTAGGAAGACAAGCGATATTTGGACAGGAGCCGCCAATATATTTCCGCTCAATGACAGCAACTTTCTGCCCTTGCTTGGCAAGGTTCCAGGCAATATATTTTCCACCCTCGCCGCTTCCAAAAACTACTACATCGTATGCTTCTTCTTCCATTAGTCTTTCCCTTTATCGTTTTGTTTGCTTATTTTTATAATGAAAACCGCAAATTATTAAAGGAAATTAAAAAATAATTTTCATGTTTTACTGTTGAATTAGCTCGCATTCAAGCCTATGACTTTTTATTTTTAACAATTAAACACCAAGAGCTTGCTATGTTCCACCATCTTTACAGAACAACTATAACGATTGTTTTTACCCATTTCCTTTTTGCGTCCGGATTGGTTTTTACTATCGATCCGCTCGAGCCGATTAATTTGGACGGAATTAAAATGCATGTCATCAAAACGGCTGAAAACGGAGTGGTCAATCAGGAAACAATTTTTCATTTTTCACAGCAAGAGGGGATGATATTTGCTGAATACCAAGGAGGAAAAATTTACAAAGGCTTTTTAGTGGGCAAATTGTCTACCCCCCATCAGCTTGAGTTCAGCTATTGTCAGCTACAACTTGATGGCAAACTCGATAACGGCATATCTACATGTCAGCTAGAGAGGAATAAAGAAGGAAAAATAATTCTCATAGAGTATTTTGAATGGAAATCGCGTCCCGGGGAATTTGGCACCAATATCTTTCAAGAACTTTGACTCCTTTTAAATCTTGCCTGGATTTGAATAAAGCGCATTGAGTTCTTTTGCCATTACATTTCTGTTCAAATAATTTTTATAAAATCATGTGTTTGCTTTATAAAAATAGGCATGAATCAACGAACATAAATACATGAGTTTGGAGTTTTTTGCTCTTTCGACTGTGTCAAAGCCGCGGAGATGAACAAATGACAAGACGGCCAATATTAAAAAATAGGGACCGTCTTGTCATTTGTTCATCTGCAAGAGCTTTCACGTCAGTCCAACAGGCAAAAAAACTTCAAGCTCAGGTATAAATGATTTTTTAAGGCAAACAGATGTTGGGCACGGATTTTATTCTCGATTGTTTATCAAAAGAAAAAATTGAATACCTTTTTATGGTGCCGGGCGGGCTTGTCGATCCTTTTTTGCCTGCGCTTGGAAGACAAACAGCTGTGAAGCCAATTATAGCTGCCCAAGAAGGGGGAGCAGCTTATATGGCAGATGGGTATGCGCGAGCCAGTGGAAAATTTGGCGCTGCGCTTTGTATTGGCGGGCCTGGCCTTGCCAATACAGTAACGGCTGTTGCAGCTGCGCAAACAGATGGGTCGCCGCTTCTCCTGATTAGCGGGGAGACAGCAACTTGCATTGAAGGCCTTGGCATGTTTCAAGATGCCAGCAGCCAAACGCTTGATGATGTCAGTACGTTGAAAGGATTGACCCATTATTCCAGTTCAATTGATAATCCCAAAAATCTTCCTCACTTGCTGCGCCATGCCATCATCCGCCTTCTAGCCGAACCCGCAGGTCCTGTTCATCTCTCTATTCCAAAAGACAGCCAGGTCGCTAATATGGAGGTTGAGTATCAACCGATCAGCGCAGATCTAATCCATGCAGGCGTCCTGTCTTTACAAGCAGCGGAAGCGACATTAAAGCATTTTCAAGGCGGGCCGGATGGCTTGCCTCCTGTGCGCATTGCCATTTTAGCCGGAGCCGGCATCGAACATGCCAAGGCTTCGCAAGCCTTGATTCAATTTGCAGAACGCTGGAGCATTCCCGTTGCGACGACACTGCGTGCAAAAGGCGTTTTTCCTGAAGATCATCCGCTTTCGCTTGGCGTATTCGGCTATGCGGGTACCCATCATTCCAGAATGGCTATCCTGGATCGTCCACCGGATTTGCTGATCGTGTTAGGATCAGGCCTTAATGAAAGAGATACGATGCATTGGACTCTGCATCTATCGCCAAAAAATTCTATCTGCGTCAATCTCAATCCATTGGCGATGGGCGTTCATTTGAGGGGAAGCACTGTCATAGGCGACGCAGGAGCGTATTTAAATTGGTTGGAGACTAAGAGCGATGCAATTCGCGTCCCTTTGGAATCTACATTGGATGTCCGCAAAAAATGGCTGGCGGGAATTCTTGCCCAGCCTCGGCTGCAGAATCCTGAAAATTGCAAGAGTGCGGCTATTCCCATTCATCCAGCGCGGATCGTGAGCGAACTGCGCTCCGCTTTGCCGCGCGACGGCATTGTCTTGATCGATTCCGGCGCCCACCGTGCTTTTGCCGGCCATTACTGGTCTGCGTATGCTCCTCTTACGTATATTTCGGCGACCAATCTAGGGCCTATGGGATGGGCAATTCCGGCTGCAATCGGGGTGCAGTGCGCACAACCAGATAAAAAAGTCGCGGTCATCACGGGCGATGGATGCATGCATATGCAAGGCATTGAAGTCGCAACAGCTGCCCGCTATCAATTGCCGATCATTTATGTTGTTATTAATAATGCCGCTTTGGGAAATGTCTGGCTGCGAGCCCATCAAGAAGGGCCTGTGCCCAATGAATTAACTCTCTTGCCCGATCTGGATTGGGCCGCCTTTTCTAAAGCCCTTGGCTGTAACGGGATCACGGTTTCACAGCCGAATGAACTTGCCCCTGCTTTTGCTGCTGCCCTTCAAAACAAGGGACCGACAGTCATTGACGTCAAGGCGGATAAACGTTTCCCGACACCGGTAGGGGATTGGGCAAAGGCTTGCGCTGACTGGTCTTATCAAGAATAATCCTGGAGCTAAAAATGGTTAAGCTGCCTTTTAACCCCGTTGATTTAGATTCCAAAGACAAAGCCATCTATGAAGCCATGGTGGCTAAAAGAAAGAGCCAGGGCGCTCCATTCGATGGCCCCTATGCTGCTTTAATGAATCATCCCGAGCTTTGCCAAAAAATAGAAGCACTTGGCTATTACCTTAAGTTTGAAGGACATTTGCCGAGGGATATTTATCAATTTGTCGTGCTTTCCGTGGCAAAAGAGACGAATGCGGCATTTGAGTGGATGGATCATGTCCAGCACGCATTAGCAGCAGGCGTGCCGAAAGCGGTAGCGGAGTCCATACATGCACATGGGATATTGGGGCAGTCTTTTCCGGAACCCTATCAATTAGCCGCGCAGGTTTTGAATGCCACCTTGGTGTGGAAAAATATTCCCGAGCAGGTGCAAGCAGATGCCATTAAAAAATATGGCATGTATGGCTTTGTAGAAATCGTGGTCTTATCAGGTTTCTATCAAATGTTTGCAGCCATCAATCAGGGATTTGATGTCTCGCATGGATAAGACAATGGAAAGCGAAATTCGCCCTATGAATCATTTCAAGGAATAAGGTCATAAATGGATGCTCCGACATTCTTACTTCAACTGGTCTTCATTCTCATTTCGGCTCGATTATTTGGCGAGCTTGCCGCCTACTTCCAGATTCCCACAGTTATTGGGGAGCTGGTTGCTGGAATCATTATCGGGCCAAGTGTGCTGGGATTGATTGAGATAAGCAATCCCATTCATTTGCTAGCGCAAATAGGGATTATCTTGCTCCTTTTTGAAGTAGGGATAGAAACGGATATTGGGCATTTATCTTCCGCTGGCGGTAAGGCGTTTATTGTGGCGCTTGGAGGAGTCATTTTACCGCTTGTATTGGGATTTTTTGTTAGTTACTACTTATTTGATTTCTCTTTATTGGCCAGTCTTTTCATCGCATGCACCTTGACTGCGACAAGTATTGGAATCACTTTAAGGGTTTTGCGCGATTTGAAAAAACAGGATAGCCATGAAGCGCAAATTATTATTGGAGCTGCTGTTTTTGATGACATCATTGGAATCGTTTTGCTGACGATGCTCTATGAATTTTCCGTAAGCGGAGAGATCAACTTATGGAGCACGGCAAAAGTTTTATTGTTCATCATTCTGTTTTTCTTAATTTCCCCCATTTTAGCGAAAGGGATTTCTTATATCATTCAAAAATGGGATAAGAAAAGCGACATTCCTGGCCTTTTGCCGACCACAATTGTTTCGCTGATCCTATTTTTTGCGTGGATGGCTCATTCTTTGGGCGCGCCGGAGTTATTGGGAGGATTTGCTGCGGGCTTGGCTTTATCTAGACAGTTTTTTTTCCCTTTTGCCGTATTCTTACGCGAATCAAAAGAGTTTAGCCATAGTGTTGAAAAACAAATGAAGCCGATTATTCATTTGTTTACGCCTATCTTTTTCGTTGCCATCGGCTTATCATTGGATTTGAAAGTCGTCTCGTGGGATTCTTCCTTTATCTGGTTGCTCACCGGTATTTTAATACTAGTCGCGATTGCAGGAAAATTATTTTCTGCTTTTTTTCTAAAGGGAGAGAATCGGATGACGAAATGGGTTATTGGAATGGCCATGATCCCCAGGGGAGAGGTAGGGCTAATTTTTGCCAATGTCGGACTTGATGCAAACGTTTTTACAAATGATGTTTATGCAGCCCTTATCCTTGTAATCACGTTCACAACCTTGATTGCTCCCTTTTCTTTGCGTTGGTTCTATACAAAACAATTAAACGCTTAGAAGCTATCCCAAAACCACTAAGGTTGGTTCTTAAAAAAAGGGTTTTTACATATTGTCCGTGGGTTCCGGCTGCGTCCAACCCGCGGCTACTGCTCATGCTGTTTAGTCTAGCAAGCCCTTTTCTTCTCTATGCTAGTCACATTTGAGTTTTAATATACCTTCTAATAACTCATTAACCTTATTTGATTGCATGATTATCAAAATGAATTATGTATAACGAATTAATTGTTATTTCAGTATTTGTGTTAAATTAATTGAATTAAAAAATAATCTTTTGATATTATTTAATATTTAAATCATTTATTTATGTTTATTTTTAGTTTTTTAATGGGGTTAATTATGCTAACTACAGATATGCAAGCTGTAAGCAATCAACAGTCTTGGCTTTATCAAGATCAACCGATAACTCAAATCAATGGACAGTTGGAGGTGACAACAGATGTAGTTCAAAGAATTTACTTTATTCGTCACGGAGAAAGTGCTCTAAATGGCACGGCTACTGCTGGGAAGGGTGTGAGAGTTATTCAGGGAAAAAACTTAGGGGTTCCTTTGACGGAAAAGGGAATTCATCAGGCGGAAATGCTTGCGGCCGAATTAAAAAAATATTTGCCTTCAGAGGGGCTGTATGTCATTACCTCTTCTCATGCAAAAAGGGCGATGCAGACTGCTGAAAAAATTTATGAAGAGTTAAAGCCAGCGGTCCATTGCTCCTTTGGAAAGCAATATCCGGGTACAGCTGAGCAATCGCATGGAGAGTGGGAAGGCAGGCCGCGAGATTACGCTTATCAACGTGTCATGGATGCCTGGAATACACTTTCTGCAAGTGAAAAATTTAGCAGGCCTAAATTTGAAGGCGGCGAGAGCCCGAAACAGGTGAGAGAGCGTGCCTTGGTAGACTTGCAGCAAATGGTTGAAGAGTATAAGGGTAAGACAATTATTCATGTCATCCATTGCAATGCGCTTAATGCGTTAGCCCTGACCTGGAGCGGCCTTGCGGATGCTCTTCCAACTGAAGAAGGGACCGAGCTTCCTGCAGTCGAATTTGCAAATTGCGATATGCTTCTAGTCGAAATGCCTTTAGAAGGCAAGATTTACGAAGCAAAAAATAAAATGCATATTCGTTTATTGCCAAGCAATTAAACAGCTAGTCACCTAAATTCGCATGCCTAGTCTTTAGGCTTTCAGTGACGATTGCCAGAGATCAATGAAAGGCTTCTGGCTGGTCGACAAATCAGGCATGGCGGCTGATTTGATAGTGTCTAAATGAGTAGAGAGAATGGGACTTTACATCGCTTGCCTATCACTTAAGCATGGGCCTTCGATTATTGCAATCCAAGTGGGAATGCCTATTTGCGGCAAAAGCGGGCAGAAGCCTTGCAAAAAATAATTGCTCATAAAAACCATTGCCAAACTCAGGTGTGCAGTCAGTCTGGAATTGGATCCAATAATCAATAGTTGCTTGATAAAAGGGTTATTTGGATCCATTTCCGCTCTTCCATCGATGATTATCAATCCCTTTAAGTCCTTTAAGCAAAAGTGAACAGCCTACTTGACTATACCGGAACAGCAAGCGACTATCCAATTAGGATAGGTTAAGTTCATCGCCAACGGCTTTGATGTCTTTAACCCATGAAAGGGCATAAAGTCCTTCTGATGATTGCCCGGAATCGCCTTGCGAGCGGAGATCCAGGGCAACGAGCCGCTAATGCTTAGAAAAATAATCGAGCTGTTTTTCCCATATCCAGGCAAGCATCATTACGCTGGCGACAAATAACAGATAGGTTTTCTACGAAGTCGTCGCTAGCACGAGGCTTATTTTTATTTAATATAATCGACTTTGCGATCCTCTTTTCTTGAAAGAAAAATAACAAATGGTAAATGGTACGTAATTCGCAAATTTAAATTTTTTTTTACCGTTTAATCGACAGGAATAAGATCAAATGGAATTAGTCAGCTCTTTACCACTAAATGAAAGCAATCAAAGAGAACGCGAATTATGTGTTAAATATGGCTCATCTGCTTCCGAAGCCATGTTTGACTTTCCCTGTCATTTCTTTTATCTTCCCGATTGTACGGGAACCATTGCTTATCGCATCGAATCCAACTGCGCTGTTGTCTTTGGAGATCCCATTTGTCCGCCTCAGGAGACTGAGAAATTGGCAGAAGGCTTCTACCACTATTGCCAAGATGCTCATTTAAATATCATTTATATCATTGTTTCTGAAAACTTTGCAAAGTGGGCGAAAAGCTCTCATTGCTCTATTTTAATGGAAGTATGCCAGGAATTTATCTTTGATCCTGCGATGGATCCTTGTCAGTCCAGCCATCGGCTGCAGCATCGAGTAGACAAAGCGATCAAGCATGGCCTGACTATTCATGAATATATCCCTTTTGATGACGAAATTGAAAAAAAATTGAAGCAGGTGGGAGAGAAATGGCAGCAAGCCATAAAAGGGCCGCACATTTATTTAGGTCACCTCAACTTTTTTGAGAGCTATGTAGGCAAGCGCTGGTTTTATGTCAAAGATGGCGATCAGATCACCTCCATGCTGATGCTCAGTCGAGTAGAGGCGAACCAAGGATGGTTGTTAAAGTTTTTGGCTACATTGCCGGATGCTTTTCACGATACCTCGGAGTTTTTGGTAACATCTGTCTTATCTATTCTCAGAAAGGAAAATTGCCGGTTTTTGACCAAAGGTATGATGCCCGTAGATGCTTTGGGAGAAATTAACGGTTTTGGCCCTGTATTTACAGGTGTTGTCAGGGGAATCTATAAAATCATCAATTGGACGTTTAAGTTTAATAAACGCAAAGAGTATTGGCTCCGTTATCATCCCAAAGCTATACCGGCTTATTTATTATTTTCTAATCCCTCTATTGGCTTAAATGAAATCAAAGCACTGATCAAAGTCTTTAGGACTTAAAAAAAAACCTCTAAGTCATAAAAGCTGAAAAACTTTGGTGAGCAATATTCCTTTAACAAAAAGTGCCCTATCATTTAAATAGGGATTATTATGGGCTTTAATACCTCCTCTTAGGGGGTTCCTAAATTCATCATAGCCTATGCGACTTTGAAGACTAGGGGGTGATAAGGGAGGAATTGCAATGATTTCCTTAAGGGATATGTTGTTTTTTCTTGCGGGGGCAGAGTTTCTGCATACGCTAAGCCATCTTTTGCTTCCTTTTTTTATAAAGTTGCCTCTAGATATGCGAGGATTTACGTTTACTTCTACCTTTAACGCATGGGCCATCATCATTAATGGCGCCTTGACTATCTTGCTTTTATGGTGGGCGAGCCAGACCAAAATCCACAAAGAGGGCAAATAAAAGGGATTTAATGGCTAGTAAAAATCTTGTCAGCTAACAGGGCATAGTTTAAATTTAATTTTCTCATGCTTTTTAGGAATGCATATGTTGGCTTCATCCTCATATTCTGCTCAAGAGAACGCTTCAGCCACATCTTCCCGTGGACAACGATTTACAGATCAAGTAGTCATTGTGACTGGGGCTTCGCGAGGGATTGGGCGAGGAATCGCCAATCTTTTTGCTGATGAAGGAGCCAAGGTCATGCTGGTTGGAAGAGATGAAGAGCGGCTTAAAGGCGTTCAAGCAGCCATTCAAAAAAAAGGCAAAAAGGCCTTCTATATTCAAGCGGATGTGAGCAATCCCAAAGACATGGAAAGCATGGTTCAGGACACTTTAAAGCACTATGGCAAAGTGGACGTGCTTTGCCACAATGCCGGCATCTATCCGCATGCTAGATTGGAGAATATGACACTCGAAGAATGGCAAAAAGTCATTAATGTTAATTTGACCGGAACCTTTTTAGCCGTCAAAGCGTGCCTTCCTTGCATGAAGGCTCAAGGATGCGGTAAAATTGTCATTACTTCTTCCATTTCCGGCCCGCGGACAGCTCTTCCTGGCTACTCGCATTATACGGCCTCTAAAGGTGGAATAGCGGGATTTGTGAAAACCGCTGCTGTCGAATTGGCAAAATATCGAATCAATATCAATGCGGTAGAGCCCGGCAATATCATGACGGAGGGTCTTGAGAATTTAGGGGAAGAGCATATTCAAAATATGATTCGTGCAATTCCTCTTGGGCGTTTGGGAACGCCTGAAGATGTCGCTCATGCCATTCTTTTCCTGGCTTCCAAAGAAGCGGATTATATTACGGGGCAAAGTTTGATTATAGATGGGGGACAGACACTGCCTGAAAGTCATTTTTCCGATTATTAACCCAAGTTTTGAGTTTTTTACCCTTTCGATTGCGTCAAATCCTCGGTTGCAAAACAGCCTTTTCCATTGCTTCAAAGGAAAATAAGATCATGAATGGTAGTAAGATGACCCCTTTGCATCAAGCCGTCATTGATGATCAGGCAAGCATTGTCAATCAATTCAAGGAGTCAGAATGGCGCTTTTATCCCGATAAGCATGGATTTACTCCTCTTGAGTTGGCGCAGTTGCTAGGCAGGCGGCAATGCCAAGCTCTCTTGCAAAAAGTAAAACCTTTTAGCGTTAGCGTTCAGCTCAAAGATCAATCTAGCCTGCAGGTATTTAATCTTGAAGAATTTGAACAGCTGTTTAAGATTACTTACCGCCCATTTTTAACTTTTCCCTCTTATCAAGTATTGGAAGATTGCATTCGCAATTGCCCGTATTTATTGCGTTTTGAATGGATTCTTATTCCCAAAGATGAACAAGATGCTTTTTATCAAAAACAGCTTGCTGACGGAGCTGTCGCAGACACTTTCATCAAATGGATTGATCCTATCATGGGGTATGGGTTATTTGCAGGCAGCGATTTTCCAGAGAAAGCCTTTGTGGGAGAATATACGGGAATAATTCAACGGGTTGATAGGCGCCGGCCCCATTTCAATGCCTACAGCTTTCATTATCCAACTCGCTTCTGGTCGTTAAAATATTTTGTCATTGATCCGCTCCGCGAAGGAAATGTGATGCGCTTTGCCAATCACAGCAATCGGCCAAACCTGCAG
Source organism: Candidatus Protochlamydia phocaeensis (assembly GCF_001545115.1). Lineage (NCBI taxonomy): Bacteria > Pseudomonadati > Chlamydiota > Chlamydiia > Parachlamydiales > Parachlamydiaceae > Candidatus Protochlamydia > Candidatus Protochlamydia phocaeensis. The sequence goes on along the minus strand of NZ_FCNU01000019.1, from coordinate 86,163 downwards.
CCTCTTTGGTTGGTGGATCGAGGCGTGCTGCATCTCATCTTCATTGCCAAATGCTTTATTCCCAAAGGGACGGAATTAACTTTTGACTATGGCTCCGACTATTGGATGAGGCGCAAAAGAAGCAATCCATCAATTGGGACTGAATAGATCACACATATTTGCTCGCTTCGCGTATGCTCAATCCGCTTAAGACCGATTGGTTGAGAGCGATAAAGTTTTTCACTGCTAGAGGATTGGTCTTTGAATACTCTCGCAGGGCCCATCCAATGGCCTTGCGAATAAAAAAGTCTTCCTCATGCGCCCTTTGCAGGCAATATTCAAATAAGCGATGGCTATCCGTTGCGCTCTTACGCTTCAATTGGCAGATAAGGGCTGTCCGCCTAATCCATAAATCGGGATCGCTGATCCATTTGTCCATTAATTGAAGCTCGCTTCCTACTAGCTTCCCAACAAGATTGACGGCCAGATCGTCTACGGTATCCCACCAGGATTTTTGCTTGATCAATTCCTGCAGAAGGGGAAGAGAGAGCAAGGACAACTTCTTTATATGATATTTAGCCAAATCTATCGCACAGTATTGATATTCTCTTTCCCTTTGATTCCATAATAGCCTTAAGAGAGGCTCTATTTCTTGTTCGGAGCTGAGGGCAAAGGAAGAAAAAACGTCCTTTTGCAAAGCGCGGCGGGCCTCCGTCTGCAGACCGAAAAAGGGAAAAAGATTGCGCATATAAGCCTGCTGCTTATTAGCCCTCACGGGATTTGCTGCTGCTTGAAAAGATTTCTGAACTTCTACAAATAAGCCATGCTGCATATTCGGCCCTACGCTTCCAAAATCTTTTTTAGGACAGCTAATTCCTTTTCAATGCCTTCCATTGCCTTTTCAAATGCCTGGTCGTCATAATGAGCGGGAATAAAAAAAGTATTGGTCAGCGTAGAGCCATTGCCGTTGGGAACGACGCGCACAAAGACGGTCCAGCCTGCATTCGGGTCTTTCCAGATATGGTCTAAAATTCCATGTTCCTCATTCGCCAGCGTTTTGACAAAGCCAGTGCCGTGAATGCTCTCAATCTCATACCAGCCTTCCTCTGCTCCTTTGCGAGCAGATTTTAAATTGACAATCGCATATTGAGGCCAATTAAGCGGATTAGAAATAAAGAGAAAGACTTTTTTAGGACTGGCTTGGATATCTACATTTTTCGTAACTGATTTTGCTAGCATGTCTTGCCTCTATGGAAAGAATTTTATGTAAAAGCGCCTGCAAGTTCAAACGGAGCATGGAAAAAATGATGGTCATTTTCATCGGTCCACTTAGCCAGCTTTGGAACAATTTCCAAAGCCTGTTTAGTCAATTCAAGCGGCGATCCGCTCCTCGTCCTCTCCGGATATAACTCCTTTTCACCAATTTTTCTACCGTCCGGCTAATTATCGCCCGATCAATCCCTACTTGCTCGGCTATCCAAGCAGGCGTGGCTTGTCTGTCATGGAATAAGACGAACAAGATACACCATTCCGGAATGGAAATGCTTGCTTTTTCTAATTTGGCCGCAAAAGCCGCTTGCACCTTGCTTGAGATCTTGCGAAGCCAAAATCCAAGATGATCTGTAAATGAGACGTTTTATTTGTCATAAAAAGGAAATTAATTGATTTGTCAATTATTGCCAGGTCATCTAATTGGCTTGCCCATTTAGATAAAACTTGTCATGCGACAATTTTAGCCAATAAAGGAGTTTAAAAAAGGAAAAAGCTGAGAAAAGAGAAAATCCGTTCTTATCGATTTAAATTAAGGGGGTTAGAAAATTGCAAGCCGATTTTTTATAGAACGCTGCTCTTTTGTCATTTCAAGTTGATAAAGTAAAAGGTTGTTATTAAGTAAATCTTTTTTTTAAAGTGCGATTAAATTGTCTTTTTAAGAATCGTTCATTTCTTTCCCTTGTCATTTAAAGTCTTTCATTAGACGAGGAGCGTGCCATGGATAATAAGAATAAAAGGGATATCGAGGATAAAAATGCGAATGAGAAGATTGATCAACTGAGCAAGGCATTTAACGAACCAGGCGAGTTTTTGACGAACAATCAAGGCGTTCGGGTCAGCGATAATCAAAATACGTTGAAAGCCGGCGAACGCGGCCCTTCGTTATTGGAAGATCAATTCTTTCGGGAAAAGATTACGCATTTTGATCATGAACGCATTCCGGAAAGGGTTGTGCATGCCAGGGGGTCTGCCGCCCATGGCTATTTTCAAGTCTATGAATCCTTGGCAGATTATACGAAGGCCAAATTTCTGCAGGATCCGTCTGTTAAGACGCCTGTATTTGTCCGTTTTTCGACTGTATTGGGCTTTCGTGGTTCGGCAGATACGGTCCGTGATGTACGTGGGTTTGCTACCCGGTTCTATACGGAAGAGGGAAATTTTGATCTTGTTGGCAATAACATTCCCGTTTTTTTTATTCAGGACGCAATCAAATTCCCCGATATCATCCATGCAGGCAAGCCCCAGCCTCTTCATGAAATGCCTCAAGCCTCTACCGCCCATGATAATTTTTGGGATTTCATCTCGTTAACTCCTGAATCCATGCATATGATCATGTGGGTTTTATCTGACCGGGCGCTGCCACGCAGCTATAGCACGATGGAAGGCTTTGGCATTCATACGTTCCGTTTCATCAATGAAGAAGGCAAAAGCCGATTTGTAAAATTTCATTGGAAGCCCATTAACGGGATTTATTCCCTGCTTTTTGAAGAAACGCAAATCATTGCTGGCAAGGATCCCGATTTTAATCGTCGTGATCTATGGGAGTCTATAGAAATGGGAAATTACCCTGAATTTGAATTGGGTGTGCAAGTTTTAGAAGAGGACGAGTTGGAAAAAGTTGAATTCGATATTTTGGATCCGACCAAAATCTGGCCAGAAGAGGATATTCCGGTGAGAAAAATTGGGAAAATGACGCTTAATCGCAATCCAGACAATTTCTTTGCAGAGACAGAGCAGGTAGCTTTCCATCCGGGCAATATTGTTTCCGGCATCGATTTTACGAACGATCCTTTGCTGCAAGGGCGTCTCTTTTCATATATTGATACACAGTTGACCCGCCTGGGAGGACCGAATTTCCATGAAATTCCCATCAATCGTCCGATTGCGCCTGTTCACAATAACCAGCGCGATGGGTTTATGCGTCAGACAATTAATAAAGGCAATGTCAACTATGAACCCAATTCCTTAGGCAAAGGATGCCCTATGCAGGCCCTTTGGAGCCAAGGCGGATTTGCAAGTTTTCCGCAAAAAATGAGTGGAGAAAAGGTGCGCAAACGACCAGAGAGCTTTGGCGATCACTATAGCCAAGCTTCGCTTTTCTGGAATAGCATGTCAGATGCAGAGAAACGCCATATGATCAAAGGATTTCACTTTGAGCTTGGCAAAGTGCAGTATATGCATATCAGAGAGAAAATGGTCGAACATCTCAACCGCATTAATCATGCTTTAGCTATCGCTGTAGCTGAGGGCATCGGGGTTGAGCCTCCGACTGAAGATCGGAGCAATAGATATAACAAGAGTTCGCCTGCACTGAGCATGGATAACCACAAGACGGATTCCATTAAGGGCAGAAAGGTGGCCGTTTTAGCGGCCAATGGCGCTGATTATGCCACCATTGAAAAATTGATAGATCTGCTGGAAGATGAAGGTGCCACGGTGAAAGTCATTGCAAATAGGATAGGTATGTTAAAAGCAGAAGACGGCCAAGATTTTGAAATCGAACAAAGCTATGCCATTACAAGTTCAGTTTTATTTGATGCCGTATTTGTAGCAGGCGGAAAAGAGATTGCCAATCAAGGCGATGCCATTCATTTTGTCAATGAAGCTTACCGCCATTGCAAGCCGATCGGTGCAATCGGAGAGGGAGTGAAGCTCTTGCAAGCGTCTTCTATTAAAGCCATCAAATTTGCGGGGCAAGGAGAAGGTGTCTCTTCAGAATTGGGTATTATCACAGCAGGAAAAGGGATCGATATACAATCCTTCTTCGATCAGTTCAAGGAAGCATTGGCTAAGCTTCGCTTTTGGGAAAGGGAAGAAAAAGATCAAAGCCAAATTCCAGCTTAAGAAGCCGTCCTAGACCTATAATAACCGATATTTGAGAGGGCGTTTTAATTGAGCGCTTTAAAGAAAGGCTAATAAAATGGATAAAGTGCTTATCACAGGAGCTAGCGGCCATTTGGGTAGGGCTTTAATCCATTTTCTCTTAGAAAGAAAACCTCCTTCCGAAATCGTAGCCTTAGTCAAGGATGTGTCCAAGGGGCAAGATTTTACTTCCAAAGGGGTGCAATTTAGAATAGGGGACTATTTTGATTATTCTTCCCTGCTAAAAGCCTTTAAAGGAATGGATAAAGTCGTTCTCATTTCTTCAAGCAATTTAAAAGACAGGATTAAGCAGCATAGCCATGTGATTGAGGCGGCCAAGGAAGCTGGAGTCCGGCATGTCCTTTATACAAGCTTAATTCATCTTGAACCTGAAGAACCGCCTGATACAATCCTAGAGAAGGGACATCGCGAAACGGAGGCTTATTTGGAATCCAGCGGCCTTGCCTACACCATTTTTCGCAATGGCATGTACTTCGATATGATCTTGAATTTGATCGGAAAAGAAGCCCTTCATAAGACGAAATTGCGCATTCCGGCAAAAAATGGCAAGTCTAGTTTTACCGATAGAAAGGATATCGCTAAAGGAATGGCGCGAGTGATAGCAGAGCGGGGCCACGAACATGCCATCTATAATATGACTTCGCCTGTCTCTTATTCTTTTCTGGATATTGCCCATGCTTTGAGCTCATTGGCCGGTCGGCATATTGATTATATGGATATTTCGGAAGATTTATTTAAGGCAGATCTATTGACGCAGCAAAAGACCCAAGAAGATATCGAACGGGCGTTGGCATTGGCGGAAATGATCCGAGACAATAAATGCAACTGTCCTGATACGAGATTGGAGACATTTTTAGGAAGAAAACCTCTTTCTCTTATGCAATTTCTGCAATCGGTCGATTGGAGATAAGCATTCTCTTATTTTACAAGGCGAGGAAGAAAGAATGAAAAATTTTAGACGTTACCTATTACCTATTTTCCAACTAGCGGCAGTTTTAACTATTTTCTTAACCGCTTCTCAAGCTTATGCTTTTCGCTTTGTTGTTTATGCAGATAGCAGAGCTCCCAAAGGTGATCCGGCCGCTTTCAATCAAGCTATATTGGGATACATCAATTCCCAAATAGCGGAATTGGAACCGCGTCCAGATTTTGTCGTCTTTATTGGCGATATGGTCAATCGAACCCTATCAGCTGATGGCAGCACAAATAATCTGGCTTATTGGAAAGCATTTATGGAGGCAGGATTAGGGGGAATACCCATCTTTGTAGCTGTGGGGAATACGGACTTATATGGCAATTCTGGGTGGACGGAATTTCCTATGCAAGCTGTCTATCAAGCAACGTTTAATGAGATGCCTAGCAATGGGCCTCCAAACTATAATAAATTAGCCTATTTCTTTGAATATGGAGAAGGCAAAGAACGCTCTCTTTTTGCTGTGCTCGACTCTTTTGGCTTTTATGAAAGCCAGGGAACGCTGCAAAACTTTGATAATGGATTTGATTCCGAACAGATTGCTTGGTTTTATCAGGTTTCCAGTGGATCTGAAGCGCATCATAAATTTGCATTTAGCCATGGGCCTGCTTTTTCCATTGAGGGATTTCCAGTCAATGATTCCGTAAGGGTGATCTGGAATTTAATGGAAGAATTTAAATATGACATGTTCTATTGCGGGCATGAGCATATCTACTCTCGATGGGCCATCAATAAGAAAGTTTATCCTCTAGCCACGCGCAAATTAACGCAAACCATTGTCGGATCCGCAGGGGCAACTCCTGATCCTCTTTCACGCGTTAAAGTCAATCCGGAAAAAGCGCATATCTATTCCGGCTATACATATGTTGTTGTCGATGTCAAGGATAGGCTTGTTTCGCAACGTTCCTTTGCCGTCGTGTCAAATGGATTAGGAGGATTGACAACAAAAAAAATTGATTGCTTTAAGCTTATTAAATAACCAAAGGATATTTGCTTATAGAGGCAAATAAATTTCTTACATGATCAAATTAGCATTCCCATTAATCAAAAAAAGGAGGAAAGGATGACTATTCAAAGCAAACAAGATCCGGCTACTGAACAAGCGGAAGAAAAATTAAAGCAAATAAAAGCCACTAAAAATAAAAATGCGCAATCGGAACAACTGAAAGAATTGGTTAAATCATGCGCTGCTAAAAGGCAATGGCATCTTGTGACAGAAGCGATCGAGGTGTTGGAAGATGAAAAAGAGAGGAATCTTTTAATTGCCGATCTCATTGAAGATACGCTTCTCAATAATAAAGAAATCGATCAGGCAAAAAAGTTTGCCAAGTATTTGATGCCCCAATCGGAAATACAACCTCTCGTCATGATTAGAATCGCTTTAGCCGAGAATAATCAAGCCCAGGCCCTTCACATAGCAGACAGCTTGCCTTCGCCTTTATCGAGAAACTTTGCTTTGTGGCACATTGCAGAGTTTTATCTCTCTAATAAGGACAAAAATAAGGCGTATGAAATAGGCAATAAAATGCTGGACAATGTGAGGACCATTTATGATGCCAGAACGCGCTCCTATGTTTTGAGAGAAATTGCCATTGAACTTTTTCTTGCCAAGCAAGATAAAGAACGGGCAAGAGAAGTTGCCAATTTAATTCCAAATGAGGAAATTAAAAAGCAGCTGCTTAGCAAGATCGATTCAGCCAAATAGATAGACGAACGGCATGGAAGGCACTTAACTGTCAAAAAGAAGCTTGCTCGTTTGCGAGCCATAAGCAATAAAATCATGCCTAACCACTGAATCAATAGAGGAAAACGGCCTGCTAGTTGGACAATTTTAAATGCGCTTTTCAAAGTTAAAATTGTCCACTATCAGAATGAGATAATCGGTTATTAAATCTAGGATTTAGGCTATGTTGAAGAAAATTGTTGTTTATGTGTTTTTAACCGTCCTAATAACCTTTCATGCCGGGGCTAAAACGCAATTTTATGACGAAGCGGTCAGTCTGGGATTTGATTGCCAAGTTGCCTGGCAGCTAGAAGCCAACAATATGCGGAAATTCGCCTATCCCCTTGATTGGGTCCATACTCATTTCGACAGCCTGGTCAACTTCATTGTAAATAAAGGGGTCAATTTTTTAGATGCGGATAAAATTGCTGTGATAGGCCCTTATCCTGGCGATCCTTCCCGTCTTCACGTGATCGATGTTGTCTACGGCATTATTTCTTATCATGACTTTCGTGCCAATCCTCCTTTTGAGAACTACTGGGAGGTCAAAACAAAGTACGATCGTCGAGTAAAGAGATTTTTTGATCTTTTGAATTCAAACAAAAGAGTGTTATTTGTCCGTTATGGCCTTACGCGCCCTCAAGTAGAGTTTTTGGATGGATTGCTCCATTTTTTATATCCCACCCTGTCTTATACTCTTGTTGCAGTAAATGATGATCCAGAATACCTCATAGACTGGGGACTGGAGCGGGTTCGGAATTTTTATATTCAGCAAACTTTGGGAATGTGGAAAGGCGATCCCGTTAGGTGGAAGGAGATTTTAAGTGCATTTTCCCTTTATCCTAAGATCAAAGGCATTTCGGATGAGGAGAAAGAAGAAATATGGTAATTCTTAAAGTGAAGAAGCGGCGCGATGAAGAAGCCGCTATTGCTTGAAGAATTAAACGCACTCATTAATTGTTTGCGGCATCCTGCTCTTGGAGCAAGCAATTTGCTCTTAAATCTTGGCATTTTCCCTTTATAAAAATGGCTTTGCGGATCAGCCCTTCTCAAATTGAAAGCCGCATTTTAGAGCGACCTTTTCCGAGGCAAGATGAGAAGGCAAAATGCGGATTTCAAGCCGATTGATCAATTTAACCTTAAAGAGATAATCCACAAAAAAGGGATAAGGCTTTTGTGGTATAGCCTTGTCCATAGTTTTTTGGATGATAAAGAATATAGCCGATCTCCAAGGCATCAAAGTAAGGAACGGTCTTCATTGTCCAAATTCAGGTTATTAAGAATGGAATCTTGTTTTAATAAAAAATAATTTTACTTGGTGTATAAATAATGAATTGTTATTATTAGGGTATGTTAACTTTATTCTGTGTTATCACAACTCGTCCTGCCTTTACAACAGCCGGCTCTAGCCGGTAACACTCCCTTTTGCCCTCTCATTTTTTTCCTATTCAAATAAAAAAATCCTAAAGGGAGCCGCTATGTTTCGTAAAATGCCATTTATTTTATTGGCGATCATTCTTTGTGCCGGATGGATGGGGCAATGGTTGCCGCCATTCTATCAATCCATTTTATATGCGATCAGCTTATCGATAAAAGCCGTTATCGTTTTTATTCTGCCTTTTGTTGTGTTTGGCCTCTTATTTAAAACTGCCGTGCATTTAGCCAATAAAGCATCCAAAATGATCCTTTTTATTTTAGCTGCTGTTTGTTGTTCTAACTTCTTATCGACTTTATTAAGCTATTCTGTCGGAACGTTTGCCTATCGCTTTGATTTATCTATGAGCTTTCCTCAAGAAGGGGCAGCCCTTCTTCCCGCTTGGAATTTTTCTTTTCCGAAATGGATAGAGAATGATCAAGCGATGTTTTCCGGATTGCTCCTAGGCGTTTTTCTGGGGTGGTTAAGGCCATTATGGGCAAAACAGGTGGCTTTCAAACTTGAGAAGGCGATCAATTATCTCTTGAAAGGAATTCTTTTTGTCATTCCTTTTTTTATTGCCGGCTTCATAGTTAAGATGAGCCACGATCAAGTGATGGGCTATATTTTCCGCAACTATGCGTTGATTTTTGCCTTAATCGGTTCTTCGGTTTTTGCCTACATTGTGCTTATTTATTTTGTTTCTAACCATTGTCGAGGACAAGCTTGCTTTCAAAGCCTTAAAAATATGCTGCCGGCAGCCATGACAGGCTTTGGAAGCATGTCGAGTGCAGCGGCGATGCCTTTGACCATTTTAGGAACAGAGAAGAATGCGAAAAGCCCGGACTTGGCCCGTTCCATTATTCCTGCAACTGTCAATATTCATTTAATCGGAGACTGCTTTGCCATCCCCATTTTTGCGTTTGCCGTGATGAAAAGCTTTGGATCAGCTGAACCTGCTTTTTCCAGCTATCTTATTTTTGCTGCTTATTTTGTTTTAGCGAAGTTTTCCGTTGCGGCTGTTCCAGGAGGAGGAATTTTAGTAATGCTTCCTATCCTTGAGGCTTATTTGGGATTTAATGCAGAGATGCTCTCGCTCATCACCGCTTTGTATATTCTGTTCGATCCTGTCATTACATGTGCGAATATCTTAGGCAATGGAGGATTTGCTTTAGCTTTGGAAAACGTATCCGTTTTCTTATCTCGCAGCAAAACAAGCCATCTAGGGAACTTGCAAGAATCCCGTCCTTTTGAGAGTTAGTTTCTTAAAATCAGATTGTTAAGAAAATCTCTCGACTCAACAGGTGCTTCTTTGGAAGCACCTGTTTAAAGAATCTATATTGAGTAAAAAGAAAACGTCTTGTATGAGGGATGTTAGGCGTGTCGCCAATCAGCTGATGAATCAATCCATATTCGGGCTTTCTCTTAAGGAGAAAACAACTTCGAATTCAGGCCATTGATTAATGGACGGCGCGCTCTAGTCAGGTTTTAACCCTTTAAAAGGCGGTATCTATATGGCAACTAAAACAATGGCTTTAGATAAGCACCAAGCCTCTACCCTCATCAACGATTTTTTCGAGCAATTTCAAACCTCTTGCAATCAATCGACTCCTCCGCGCTCTTCCGATTTTGAAAGCATTCTATCTCCTCAATTCCACATTAAAGACAATGAACATACGTTAGCTAGAAATTTACAAGAATATGTTAGCCACTTGGGCAAACTTCAGCAAAAATATTCCCACTTTAAAATCGTGCATTCTAAAGAGGAGCCTCTGGTCTGCGATAACCGCATTGCTATACAATACGAGCTTCATGCGACTCTTCGCCAAGGCGGGCAAGTAAATCAGATGTTAATGATAGCCATTGCAACACTGGAAAATAATCACTTTAAGTCGTGGACGGAAGTGGTTTACCATAAAAATTCAGGCCAGCCGCATTGGCATGCTTGATTAAAGCAGAATTCTTTAAGTTGCATCTATTAGAGAATTTGTCCGATCTCCAGCCGTGGGAAGTGGCCCACGGTGCTTTTATTCGTCTTCTAAGGCAGCTAGCGCCTTCAAGATTTCCAGCGCTTTTGTCTTTTGAAGGTTGATGGTACAGAAAAAATGAGCATCTGCTTTTTCCACCGCTGGCAAGGCTTCGCTTAAACACCGGATGCCTTCTGTTGTCAAAGTAGAATGCTTGCTCCTTTCATCTTTAGAGCGGACGCGCTCGATCAACTTCTTGTCTTCCAAACTGCGTAGAATTTGGGACGTGGTATTGGCGTCCAATCCCGCGTGTTGGCCAATCCGGGCTTGGCTGACTTTAGCGTCTCCCCGTGTAAACCAGCCAATGCTTGCCAGAATGACAAATTGCGGATGAGTCAGTCCGAGTGGTTTTAAGGCATTTTCAATGGCCTTTCGCCAGCGTGTGCTTGCACGCCACAGCAAAAAGCCAGGACTGTCTTCTGCTCGTTGAAAAGCGCTTGTTTGATCAAAATCAAAAGAGGCCATGAATTCCCATATTGGCTGCAATTAAAGAAAAATCGGAAAAAGAGATTGCAAAGCATCCTCTTCGGAATGGATATCCCCATCGCCGTTTATCTTGAATGAAAGAGAGTTTATCAATCAAGGGGGCAATGGCGATTTCTTGACTGGGATAAAAGCAGACTTGGCGACGCCAGGGAATGAAACCCTCGCTCATATGGAAGGCATAAGGCTCTCCTGCACCCACTTGACCGATTGCTGTAAACTTTTGGCAAGGGGCTGCGCCTTCGAAGCACTCTTTAGGCGAATAGTAAATAATCCAATCATCTGCTTGCATGCACCTTAAGGGCTCGCTTTTTCCATGGCAAACCTGGCAAAAACCGCCCGCTATTCCTTTCTTGACGTGCTCGCGGCAAGCGACAGCTATCCAATATTGCGTCATTTTAACTCCTCTCTAAACATAACACGCGAATGCGGTGCCCATCGGGATCCAATGCCACAAATGTGCGACTCATTCCATCCATGGCAAGCGGGGATTGAGCCATTGGAATGCCCAGCTTTAACCATCTATTATAGACATCATCTACTTTAGCATCAGACTCTTCAGAGAAACAAATTTCACTTCCGCCTCCACTCGCTTGTACAACCGGCCTAGCTGTGGCACGCGACCAAAGTCCCAGCATTAAGCCATTAGGAAGGGCAAATAAGACAAAAGTCGGCGATTCTTCAACGGGCTCAAGGCTTAGTAAACGCCTATAAAATATCCCGCTTTCGAAAGGATTATTGACAAAAAAAAGAATAAAACTAGCTTGAGGAATAGGCATGAAGACTCCTTATTTTATACGTTTTAATATAATACGTATACGTATTAATTGGTCAAGCTCCCTTTTTAAGCGCATTGCAGTTGAGGGGCTATTTAAACGAGAAAAAGGATGGAAGGGAGGGAGTAGATCGATAAGAAGGAGGGAAAAGCCTTATTATTTTAGGAGTGATGAATTGTCTTTTTTGGTTTGCCAATCGAGCGATTTTACGTTTGGGGAAGGGGGGAGGAACTTCGCCTATTCTCACTTGTGTTCTGCAAAAGACACGTTGTGTTGGAGGTGGTGTTTTTATTGAATGTAATACTAATCTTTTGAAATCAATAGGGCAATCCAGTAGCATCCTTCTGAATAAGAAATAATCGTCGGACCCTCTATCAAAAGACGATCATGGATGCCCATAAAATCCCTGACAGCTATTTAAAAAAGAAAAGGCTGTACAGGCATAAAAAGCCATTTATAGCCGAGCGTTTTGCCAATAAAGGCAAGCCGTTCGGCTTTTTTTTATCTACAAATTTACATAATCAAATGCCATCGAGAATGCAGTTAAAAGCGAAAAGTTTGCCTGCCATTTTCAAACTTATGCTTTTAAAAATTCCCGAAAAGGTCTTCTTTCGCTTTATGCCTTATTTGAAAATATAAAAACACTTAAAGAGGAGTTGCCTTATGCGCTTAATAAAAACTATTCAGAGCCTTTCTTCTGCATGGCTTTTGGCCGGAATGGTATTGATTGGCCCTCAAAGCATGGCCAATGACTATCAGGCCTCTTTTAAAAGCTGTGGGGGGCTGGAAAAAAAACTGGCCGGTCAAAACAGCTCAGCAGCTGAACTTTCTATTGTCAAATGCTCTTCTCTTTCTAGCCAGTATGAGCGCATTCTGCTGACCCGATTAAGGGATAAAAACACTTCTATGCCGGAATTCAGGGATGCATCGCAAAAAATCGCAGCCTTGTTGGTCAACAAGGTTGTCGAATGCTTGCCTATAGAATTTAAAGACATCGCTACGCCTTTGGCGGATATGGAAGGAGAAGCCCTATCAGCCCCTATTGAGCTTGTTTCCATTATGCGTTCAGGGGATGCCTTACTCGATACGTTCTTGGCGCATTTTTCCAATGCCTCCGTCAGTAAGGTTCTAATTCAAAGGGACGAGGAAACGGCAGAGCCGCAGTTTAAATACATGAAGCTATCGCCAACGCTTGCTTCTGATCGCCCTGTCGTTATAACCGAACCCATGATTGCAACAGGAGGCACACTGAATATGGTTATCTCGCTTTTAAAAGAAAAAGGCGTAAAAGAAGACAATATTATTATTGCCAGCATATGCACAGCTCCCGAAGGCGTTAGCTTTTTGAATGAAAGGTATCCTCGCATTCAAGTCGTGATGACGGTTATGGATCAATCGCTGAATGATAAGATGTACATTGTTCCAGGGCTAGGCGATTTTGGCGATCGCTACTTTGGGACTGTGCATTAAGAGAAAAGGTTGCTGTAAAAGCATTTATGACAAGTTTTTGATAATCAAAATAATAAGGTGGTAGTGTCGAAAAATAAGTTGAAAATAGTTGATATGCTTGCCATTTATTAAAAGGCTTGCTATAGTGGGAAAAATTCAATCAAAATTGAATTTTTCCCTATCCTATAGGCTAGGGTGCCATTATAAATTCTTATCTTTAACGTGTTTTTTTCTTTTGCAAGAATTCTTGCAAAAAAAAAAGCACATGAAAAGTCAGATTTTTTCTTTTTCTGCTCCTCTATCCTTATTTAAAAAACGTACTCTGATCCTAATTCAATTCTTCCTGATCATTTTTGTCTATCATACGTTGAAAGACTTGAAAGATACGATTGTGATTACAGGAAGCGAAGCGGGCGCAGAGGTCATTCCCTTTATTAAAATTTGGGCCATGCTTCCGTTGGCTGTTGCAGCCAGTTATTTCTTTGCAAAACTGTATAATCGGTTTGGCAGAGAAAAGACCCTCTACTTTTTTGTCGGCCTACTTTTGAGCGTTTATTTGCTGTTTGCGTTCGTCTTATATCCTTTTCGCCAAGAGTTGTACTTGGACCAATTCTCTCATTATTTAAGACAAATGCTTCCCATTGGAGCGCGGGGAGGAATTGCCATGGTGGGCTTCTGGCATTATACGCTCTTTTATCTAGCTGCAGAGCTGTGGTCTTTGCTTGTTCTGTCCATTCTGTTTTGGGGGTATGTCAATGAGACCACCTCTTTGGAAGACGCCAAGCAGTTTTACCCTTTATGCATGTTTACAGGAAATTTTGCCGGGATCTTGTCTGGGCAAGTCTCTCATTTTCTTTGCCATCACTTGGCGAATGCCATTTCTTGGCAATTGACTCTGCAATTAATGGTGGCCATTGTAGCTTTTTGCGGAATGGCAATTATGAAGATCAATCATTGGCTGTCGAAAGATACAAACGGCTTACAGGCAAAGAAACAGCAGAAAGCGCGCCAGCCTCATTCTTTCAAAGATAATTTATCATCCATTTTTAAAAGTATGCCCCTGCTGTGCATTGCCTTGCTAGTCGTGGGATTTGGGCTGACCAGCAATTTAATTGAGGTGGTCTGGAAAGAAAATATTCGACAGCTGCATCCTTCTCCGCAAGCGTATAATGCCTATATTAACCAGTTAACTTCATTGATCGGGCTATTTGCTGTCATCATGGCATTTGCCTCTCGTTGGATCTTTCAATTGCTTAGCTGGACAAAAGTGGCTCTTTTAACTCCGCTGGCGCTTTTTGCAACAAGCTTGGTTTTCTTTTCTTCTCTTCTTTTGCCGGGAGAGCAGGTGTCTTGGCTCTCTTCTTTCGTGGCCATGAGTCCTTTGCAGCTCGTTGTAACCTTAGGGTCTATCTATTATGTATTGGCCATGACAGCCAAATATACGATTTTTGATACAACTAAGGAAATGGCTTTCTTGTCGATCGAAGCAGAAGAGAGAATGAGGGCCAAATCGGTCATTGATAGCATCGGCTCGCGGCTAGGCAAATCGGGGGCTTCCTGCTTCTATCAATTTTTACTGATCAGCTTTGGAGCAACTGCGGGGCATATCTCTGTCATTGGAATGACATCCATCGTTGTCATCAGCTTTTCTATTTTGGCAACAAAGAAATTAGGCGGCTACTTATCGGATCGAGGGGAAAACCTCCCATTAGTCGAAGCCATTTCTTAGAGAGTGCATTAAAACTCGTATGTAGGCCATTAGCAGTTTTAAATACCCTCTTAGAGGGCTTTTCTAAAAGCGATTCCTTTTGGCAAGGCTTTGCCTTCATTTATTGTTTCAACCGCTTCGCTATCTGCGGGGCGGAGGATTGACGAATGTTGGCTGTAACACTGATTCAGGAGCGGCTGTCATTGGATAAGGAGACTGATAATTCGTCGAGGGATAGTTACTTGTTGTCGGATAAACTTCAGTTCCATAGGGATTATATCCAGAAGTCTGTTGAACGGTTGGGGTGGGGACAACCTGCCGTGTGCTGGTAAAAGGATAAGTCTGTGTGCTTGTATAAGTAGGCGCCGACTGAGTGGGATTGGACGTTTGGTATTGGACAGTAGTCGGATAAGGGTTGGAAGCATAAGACCTGACCGTTGCAAAAGGATAGGCTGGCGCAGTCGTGGAAGGAAAATCAGCAGGCGTGGAATAGCGGCTTGCATTTGTGGAAGTCGAATATCTTGTAGTTGAGGGATAGGCATTCACGCGCATGTTAGGCGTGGATCCATAAGGCTGTTGCACAAAAACCGCTTGGTTAGTTGTATAAGCAGGCAAGCGGTTGCTCATCTGCGGATTAGGATTGTATCGGTATTCCGTATAAACAGAGGATCCATAGGGCGGTTGCACAAAAACAGCTTGCCCGGGTTGCTGCTGAGAATAAGCAGATGCGCTTAACAGCAAAAAGCTGCCTAGATACCATTTATTCATGCCACTAAAAAGCTTCATTGCTAGCCTCCTTCCCTTCAGCTTCGTTATGCTCCTGACTTGTCTTTGGATTATTTTCTCCTAGAACGTGCCCTAAATTGCTAATTGTCTATAGTTGACGACAGCTTCTTCCTATTTAAAAAAAAACTATTAATTAGTCAACCGGAGTGATTGCGTTGCCAAGGTCCTTGCCAGGTTTTAATGCAGGGATGAATAACCCAGGGCTCTCCTTTCAGCAAAGCTTCCACTGCCTTTGCTCTTGCATTGAAGGCATCAGGCTTGGACTGGGCAAGCGTCTCTTCTGCCCTTTCTGGCAAAAAGACGGGGTCAAAGCCAAAACCACCTGAGCCTTTTGGCTCAACGATTGTACCAGACAAATTGCCTTTATAGATAAAAACCTTTTCTCCTTGTCGATAAGCTAGCAAGACGATCCATTGCGCCTTTCGGCCTATATAACGGGGCAAGTGATCGAGCAGCCAGCGGATATTTACGCCGATGGAAGCGCCTTCGATTTCAAGCGTTGTGTCTTCAACTAAGATGTTTTCTCCAAGTTGGCTAGCTTTATGCGCGATCACGCGGATTGGATCAGCGTCAATTTCATTTAGATCCTCGTCTGAAGCGTGAAGCGTTTGGCCGTGCTTGGCAAAGAGCCGTTGGAATTCTTCTAGTTTTCCCTTATTGCTCGTGTTTAATTTCCAGTGAGAATGCTTCATATTCTATTCAATAAAAACTTTATTAAATTGGCATTAAGCTTTATATGAAAAAAAGAGTTAGGCGATAGCCTTCCATTAATTATTTGATTTTCTTCTCTCAGGCAAAAGATATCCACTAAAATAAATATTATACAGTCATTCACCACTTACCGATTGCTCAATCTGCTACGGAGTTATGACTGCAAGGCCTGAAAAAATCTACATAAGTTTTTTTAGATTAAGACGATAGGCTAGCTAGGTAAAGGAAAGCTTAGGATGAACTCTTCAAATCGCCATCCAGAAAATGGCAATTCCAATAAACCTATTAAAAAGGTGGGCAATAGCTTAGTCGCGCCTGTTAGCATTGGGGAAATACACATATTGATGCAGACACTGCATCAATGCAAGATATGTGCAATGGCTTGTGCAAAGGATAATAAAACAGTCGCATTAATATGCTTGGAATGTGCGGAAGTTTGCCATTTGGCCATTAGGTTTAAAAGTTGCCGAGCGAAATTTACGGCAAAAGTCTTAAGCTTATGCATGTTTATTTGTAAGCAATGTGAAAAGGAATGTAAAGTCATTCCCTTAGACGTTTGCCAGCAATGCGCTAAAACTTGCCAAGAATGTGCTAAAGTGATCCGTGATAATTTAAAAAATGGAAGTCAGGGAGGATAAGCCGAATGGGCGTAATCAGTTAGCTGCTGTATAAGGAAAAGTCTGGGTAACAAGTTAATGCCACCGAGAAAGAGAGCGGCTGTATTGAGATTGGAGGCAATGTTGATCATCTTTTTTATGACTAAAATGGGATGGCTATAAAAAATTCAAAATATTCGTTTTAAGGCTTGATTTAAGGATTCAATATGACCAATCAACCATTGGCAGAGATATTTGGATATCCTGCCGAGAGTACGAGTCCAGAAGCGCAGAGATGCCGTAAAATGCGCTTATGCCCGTTTAATAATAGGATTCCCAATTGTACCAAAGATCGGGCAAAAAAGCCTTTGGGGGTATGCTCTATTTATGAAAAGGGTCGAAAAACGGTTGTTTGTCCGATTCGGTTGAGGCAGAACTGGCGAGTCATTGAAGGGGCTGCAGATGCCTTTTTTGATCCAGGAACACTTTGGACGTCGATTACAGATGTCAAGCTTTTTGACAAATATTACAATTTAGTGGGCATTATCGATTTTATCTTGGTTGCTTATAACCAACGTGGAGATATTATTGACTTCGGTGCTTTGGATTTGCATGCTGCTTATGTGACGCAGAATTTGCGCCGCCCTTTTGAACGGTATATGTATGATCAGCAGGCTTACTTGAAAGAGGGCTATAAAGGACAAAATCAACCTCATGCCGATTACTTATCGACGATCAGAAAGCGCATTGCTCCGCAGCTCATTTATAAGGGAAGTATTTTTCATGCATGGCAAAAGAGGTCTGCTATTGCTTTAGATAAGGGGCTTTTTGATGCTTTGCCGGGATTTACAGAAGTCGATGCGCATCAATCAGAAGTCACTTGGCTTGTCTATGACTATGCGTCTAATAACGTTGATGGAATAAATGATTTAATTCTTCATAAAACTGTTCACACACTTTTTGAGCCAACTTTATTTCAAATTACTCGTGTCGAGCCAGGGCTTTTGGAGTCTTTTATCTCAGAATTGCAAGAGCAATTAGACGAACAGTTAGATAAAGATTATCCTCCCGATGTTCCCATTCTAGAGGATCTCAAAGAGGAGTGAGGCATCTAGCATTTAAAGATGAAAGATGCCTATAAACCTGAGTTTGGAGTTTTAGGCTCTTTCATCTGTAAGGGCTTTCCCGTCAGTCCAAAGGGTAAAAAACTTCAAATTCAGGTTATAAGAATGAAGAGCACGCCCTAATCGATTCTCTCTTCTGGACGGGCTTTGTCCAGCCGATAAATTAATTTGATGCAAGTGTCTTCGCTGAGCATGAGCTGCATCTTCAATGCATTCTGTGGGGTCACCCAGGTAAATCCCTTATATTCGTCAAAAGAGATGCTTCTTTTTCCAATTTTCCTCCAGGGATACGCCATAAATAGCCCTGGGATTTATTCTCTTGGTGGTGCAACGCAAGGGTTTTATCTGGAAACGCCAAACTCAGGTTGAAAATCAACCGACGACTTCTATCTTGGGATGGAAAGAAGGGCGCTCTTCTAAATAAACAGCACTGAATAAAGAACAAGAGAAAAGCTGAAAGAAAGAGCGAAAAAAATGAGCAAATGTTGCTTCTAAACCTCAACATGTCATTTAATTGGATAACTTTAAAAATTGTGCGCAAGTTTTTATCATTCTTGATTTTAGACGAGAGAATTAAACCTTAGATTGCTAAACTAAATTTTAAATGATTGTTTAGGAAAGGACATTTTTATGGCAGATCCCAAGCTGATTGATAGCAAAATGGAAAAGATAGTTGCCCTTTGCAAACGGCGCGGCTTTATTTTTCAATCCTCGGAGATCTATGGCGGCATCAATGGCTTTTGGGACTATGGGCCGCTGGGAGTCGAACTGAAGCGCAATCTCAAAGAGGCGTGGTGGCAAGACATGGTGCGGCGTCCCAACTTCAACCATAAAGGCGAGCTCATTGAAATGGTCGGAGTGGATTGCGCCATTATTATGAATCCTAAGACCTGGGTCGCATCCGGCCATGTGGGAGGATTTAGCGATCCCATGGTGGACTGTCGTGAAACTAAGAACCGCTACCGTGCCGATCATTTGCTTTGCGCTGAAATGATCGTCATGAAAGCCGGTCAACAGCATTCCTTGGGCTGGCTGGCGGTACAGGCAGGCGACGAAGCGGAAAAAGCCTGGGCTAAGAAGGCTGAGAAAATCCTTAAAAAGCAAGGCGGAGGGGAATGGATTCCGCCTTCTATCTGGATTCCTTATTCTGATTTGTCCAGCGATATGCAACGATTAGTCGTTGGACCTGACACGGATGCGCCGGGGACATTGACCGAGCCGCGGCAATTCAATTTGATGTTCAAGACCTTGGTTGGAGCCATAGAAGATCCTTCAGCTGTGGCTTATCTGCGTCCGGAGACCGCTCAAGGCATTTTCGCCAATTTCCGCAATGTATTGGATACCTCGCGTGTAAAAGTCCCTTTTGGAATGGCTCAGATTGGCAAGGCGTTCCGCAATGAGGTTACGCCGCGCCATTTCATTTTCCGCTCTCGTGAATTTGAACAGATGGAAATAGAATTTTTTGTCCATCCCAGCGAAGCGCATGAGTGGTATGCCTATTGGTGCCAAAGCCGCTATCAATGGTGGCAATCGATCGGGCTTTCCAATGAAAACTTGCGCTTGCGTCCGCAGGAGCAATCGGAACTGGCGCATTACGCGAAGGAAGGAGCAGGCAGCAGCGATGTTGAATACCGTTTTCCTTTTACCGATCCCGGTTTTGGCGAATTGGAGGGAATCGCCCACCGTACGGATTATGACCTGCGCCAGCATGCAGAGCATTCCGGACAAGGCGATCGCCTCAAATACTTTGATCAAGAAACCCAAGAGCGCTACTTTCCTCATATCATCGAACCATCAGCAGGGGCTGATCGCGGGGTGCTGGCCTTGCTTTGCGAGGCATATGTAGAAGATCCTTCGCGTCCCAGCGGTTTGTTTATGCGCTTTCATCCCCGCATGGCGCCGATTAAGGCAGGGATTTTTCCCTTGGTCGATAAAGAAGGCATGCCCGAGATCGCCCGCAACTTGTATTTAAATCTTAAGCAAAAATGGAATGTGCAGCTGGATGTCAAGCAAAACATCGGCAAGCGCTATGCTCGCATGGATGAGGCCGGAACGCCTTTTTGCTTTACTGTCGACACGCAAACGCTGAGCGATCAGACGGTGACGGTTCGTTACCGCGATACGTTGCTGCAGCAGCGGCTCTCATTGGGCCAAGTGCCGCAATTTTTGAACGATCAAGTGGAGAGCTGCGACTTATCCTCTTAAATATTATTTTAATAAAAAGAGCTGTCTGCTAGATGTACTCTTCAAGAATCGAGGATCAAAAAATGAGAAAAATCGCCCTTGAAGAGCACTTCATCACACCAGACTTCATCGCTTATTCAAAAGAAAATTTTGCGGGATTCAACCAAGAGGAACAGAATTCCATTATAGGCGTGCTATCGGATTTTGAAGACTTGCGCCTGAAAGCCATGGATAACGCCGGAATTTCCATTTCGGTTCTTTCGCTGACAGATCCAGGCGTGCAAAGAGAGCCCGATGCGGCGCTTGCGGTTAGGCTTGCCCGAAAAGCCAATGATGCCCTTGCCGGCCAAATTCAAAAGCATCCGACGCGCTTTCGGGGCTTTGCTCATTTGGCCCTGCAAGATCCCCCGGCAGCAGCTGCTGAATTGGAGCGTTGTGTGCGAGATCTTCATTTTGTGGGAGCCTTGATTAACGGGCAAACAAATGGCCATTATTTAGATGAAGAGCCATATTATCCGTTTTGGGAGCGCGTTCAAGAATTGGATGTCCCTATCTACTTGCATCCAGGAAATGCTTTTCAAATGCCCTATAGCTTTAAGAATCATCCGGAACTGAATGGAGCTATTTGGGGCTGGGCAATGGAGACGGGAACGCATGCGCTTCGTTTGGTTTTTAGCGGCTTCTTTGATCGCTTTCCATCCATTCGATTAATACTGGGCCATATGGGCGAAGCGCTGCCCTATTTTCTTTGGCGGTTTGACAGCCGCTGGGGCATCATGAAGCATTCTATAGAGCTTAAGAAGCCTCCTTCTCAATATATTAAGGACCATATAGCCATTACTATATCGGGAATGTATGCCAATGAGCCTTTACTGTGCGCTTTGAATGCGCTGGGCGAAGACAGCCTGATGTTTTCTACCGATTACCCCTATGAATCCTCACAGGCAGCGGCGCAATTTATTGAACAGGCTCCGCTCAAGGAGGATGTTCGCCAAAAGATTTGCTATAAAAATGCGGAACGCTTCCTTAATCTAAATCTATAATTACCAAAGATAAACGTTTATAATTTTTTTCTCTAAGGGATAGGTGGAAGACCTTGTTGCGGGAACTTTTGCAATCAATAGAAGAAAGGATTATATCAGGTTTATCAGGTTGCCTTACATCGAAGGGAATTCAAAAACTCATTTTTTGAATTTGATTCCGTATAAAACTTCTAAAAGGAGGGCATAATGGAAAATAAGGTAAAGACTTTAATCAGAGCGATTTTTACTCATTTAGAAAAAGGTGACAAGACCTTTTGGGATTTTTTTGACGAAGATGTTTTATGGGTTGTAGAAGGCACTCATCCCTTGGCAGGAAAATATAAGTCTCTGAGCGAGTTTAAAAAAGCCACGTTTGATCGTTTAAATCAAGTGTTGGCAAGCCCGATTAAATTCAAAGTGCGCGAAATCATAGCGGAGGGGATGCGAGGCGTCGTTGTCATGGATGGAGAGTCGACCACGCAAGATGGCAGCCCTTTTCATAACCGCTATTGCTGGGTTTTGACATTCGGGCCTAATGATAAAATTGAGCATGTCGATGCATTTTTAGATACGCAATTAATCAATGACTTATTTACGGCAAAAGCCCGTCGATAAGTTTATCCGCTTGAGCATAGAATGAGTGATCAATACGCCTCTGATTTAACTTTGGATTGCGATGGTATCTTGACAGGATGCGATCAGAGCCAAGAATGGCTTCTACCTTGGTGGTGGATGAACCTGCGTCTGCATGATGGCCATCCTGTCACATTTATTGACTTTGGCAATATGTCAAAAGCAGCCCTTGATTGGTGTAAGGGAAGGGGAGCGGTTATTTCGTTGGAGGCTGATTGTTCTTTTGTGGCAGGCAAAGAGAAGATCAATCCACAATTAGCCTTAATCTGGGAAACAATTCACACGCATGTGTGGCAAATGCGCTCCGCCTGGTTTAAAAAGCCTTTTGCCCTCTTGCAGTCTCCTTATAAACGGACCCTGTGGTTAGACTTGGATTGCCAAGTGCGCGGTCAGCTTGATCCTTTGTTTGATCAGTGCGACAACGAGGCTGAAGTTGCAATGAAAAGAGAAGAAGATATCTTCCATGAAATGGATATTGAGCAGGGGCTGCTGCTACCCGGCGAGCAAATCTATAATTCCGGCGTGCTCGTTTACAGAAAAGGAGCCCAGATCTTGCAGGATTGGGCCAGCCAAGCCTTAACCCATAATCGGTTTTTTATAGGGGATCAACAGCTTCTCTCTCGCATTATATTTATTCAACAAGCCCCTCTTACCGTTCTTCCTGCCATTTATAATTGGCGCATGGACTTGGGACCTAATCGCAACGCCTTAATTTTACATTGGCTTGGAAGGTTCAAAAATCATATTCAAACAGAGATTGAATTGCTGAATCAGCAATTCTTTATTGATTTATCCCTCGTTAAGAAATAAGCGGCTGTCGTTGAATTGTCAATCTTTAGGGATTAGACAGCCGTCAAGTTTATCATAACCTGAGTTTGGAGTTTTTCTGCCATTTGTTCCTCTTCGCAGCTTTGACGCAGTCGAAAGAGCAAAAAACTCCAAACTCAGGTCAATAGTCTGAATTCACCTTCTTTTCTTCTTGGAGAAAAGACCTCAACTATAGGCCATTAGCATTTTTAAGAAGTCCTCTTAGGTTCTAGAGCGAAGATAGCAAAAAAATAGATTGATTTCTTTCTGTCTGCCAGCTAGACAAGAAATTATTAATTACTTTTATTCCATGTATTTAATGGAAGAAGAAATTACAAAAATTAAAGGAGAATAATATGAAAAAAGTCTTTTTTTGCGGCTTCTTTTTCCTGCTATCGATGACAAGGGGATTTGCTGAGACAGAAACACAAGCCGTTCCTTCTTCCGATTTGCTGCCTTCTATTGATGAAATGGTTCAAATTGAATGTAAGCTTGAACCTATTTGCCCCCTTAGCGATCGTTATTTGCGCCATCAACACAGTAGACTGCGCAGAGGGTCTAGGCCGCATTTTGCTGTTAAAGCTGGAACAAGCACAAACTGGAGTGGATATGTTGCTGCCACCAATCTGCAAAATCCTGCCCCAGGTTCTGTCAGTGCCATAGCGGGGATTTGGTTGGTTCCAACTCTTGCTCCAACACCTAATAATGCTTATTCGGCTATTTGGGTGGGAATTGATGGTTATAGCAATGGAACAGTAGAACAAATTGGAACGGGCCATGATTGGGTTAATGGCGCGCAAGACAACTATGCTTGGTTTGAAATGTATCCTAACCCTATGCATGAAATTATAGGATTTCCTGTAAATAATAATGATTTAATCGGCGCCATCTCACAATATATTGGCAATGGCGTGTTCCAATTGAGCATTTTTAACTACACCAAAGGTGTTTCAGCAGTTATTCCAACCAATTTTACAATAGCACCTAGTGCGCAAAGGAGTTCTGCTGAGTGGATTGTAGAAGCCCCTTCTTCTTCCCAAGGCGTATTGCCATTGGCTAATTTCCGCTTTGCAGCCATGGTCAATTGCGTCGCTATCATTAATGGGGTATTGGGTCCTATCAATAACCCACTCTGGCAATCCGATGTTCTTTATATGATTCAAAGCAACTATTTTAAAGCCATCCCTACTCCATTAGCTCCAGGCGGCGCAGGCTTTATTACATTATGGGAACATGAATAAAATTTAATCGCCCTAACTAACTCAAGCCAGTCATGGCTTGCTTCATTCAGCTCAATGAGAGAGTTAAAAAAAATAATTAACGCTCATTGGGCTGATCTATTTTCTTTCTCTATTTTTATTATTTAAATTTATAAATTTAAATTAGATTTGGAGATTAATTAATAAAGATTGATTGTTTCTTTTATTGATTTAGAAGCCTCTCTCTAAGAGACATTCTTATTGCTTCTCAAGTAATTCTTTCTCTTATAAGATAATAACCTGAGTTTGGAGTTTTTTGGCTCTTTCGACTGCGTCAAAGCTGCGGAGATGAACAAAATAGAAAGGCGATCAATATTAAAAAATAGGGACCGCCTTGCCACTTTTCATCTGCAAGGGCTTTCACGTCACTCCAAAGGGCAAAAAAACTCTAAATTCAGATTAATAGGCTTAAGAGACTGCCGCCGAATGGCTAATAGCCTAGATTCGAGTTCTTTTTCCCTAGGAAGGCCGAATGGGGAAGAAAATCATCTTGAATATAGGCATTCGATGACAGCCCTCTAAGCATTCGCACGATCGCAACAAGGAGTTCAAGATCATGGAAATAAATGATAAAGTTTTTAAAGCTTTAAATGAGCAAATTAAACATGAGTTCTATTCTTCCTATCTCTATTTATCAATGGCGTCTTATTTTGAAAATATTCCTCTTGATGGATTTGGTAAATGGTTTCGCAAGCAAGCTGAAGAAGAACATGAACATGCAATGAAAATTTATAATTATATTATTGATCGCAATATGCATGTGGATCTTCAAGCAATCGATAAACCCATTGTGAAGTTTAATTCTGTCCAAGAGATCTTTGAAAAGGCTTTGGAGCATGAAAGAAAAGTCACACATTGGATTTACCAAATCTATGAATTGGCTCTTCAAGAGAAGGACCATGCAACTCACATCTTCTTGCAATGGTTTATTACAGAACAAGTGGAAGAAGAGAAAAACGCACAAGATAATTTAGATCAGATCAAATTGATCGGAGATGACAAGGCCGCTCTGTTTGTTTTAGATCAGAATTTTGCAAAAAAAGCTGACTAAGATTTCCACCTATCCTGGCATTGAGGCGGGATAAGAGGCTTAGAGGGGTATTAACCTATATTTGAGAGTATGTTCTTCCTATAACTCGAATTGAGGTCATGAGCGCTTTAATACACCCTCTTAAGCTGCGCCATTCGCTTGGCTTGCTTAGCCTAGCAGGCCTTTTCCTTATCTATCCCATTCAATTTTGAGTTTTAAGAAGAAAATAACTGCGAATACCGGTCATTGGCTAATTGACGGCACGTCTTAGCTTTCTTTCTATTCATGATCATTTTTTTGCTGCATTCTTGCGATAAATTGAGAAAAAGTCTGGCGATTATAACAAACCGCATAAACATAAAAAATGCCGTAAAATCTATTTATTAGTGCTTCTCTTTGCCTATCAAAGGCTTTGAATTAAAATACCAATCCAGTGAGTCTGTTATATATTGATTCAAAATAAATTTTTTATTACCACAATTTGATGATGATAAACAAATAGAAAGAATGAAAATACGCAAGCAAGCTCGATTGCATTCATTGTGTATAAGAACATACCGTGTTCAAGGTTGGATAAGGGGACGCCATGCCAGCATTGCCGATTACTGATTGGAACAATACGGCCATCTATTTTTCCGGGTTTTTATTTGGAGGATCTGCTCTATTATTGCTGGCCCTTTATTTATTCCGCTGGAAATCGGATTGGACCTCATTGGTTGTGTGGCTGGTTGCTAATCTAGGCTCGGCTTGGCTAGCTGCCATCCTTTCCAATAGTCCAAAAGCTGCAATAATCGCGTTGGGAATCAATGCCTTTTTGGTTGCCTTGCTATATCGATTGATTCCCGTCATTTCTCTTTTTGGAGTTTTTTTTCTAGTCAGTTTGCTAGATCCCCTCTTATTTGGTTTGGTATGGTTATTTAATTTGGCTTGGTCTTTGAAAGCGTATCTAAACGGACCTTTATTTTTTGCCGTTGCTTCCGCGGCGGTGCTGTTTGGAACTTTGATCTTATGCAATGCTTTGATGGGAAGTTGGATTTCTTTAATACGCTTTTCTCAATTATATTTTCGCTTTCCCCGGCAAAAGGCTGCCAGGAAGGCAATTGAAGAGGCTTATTTTAGCAAGCCTTGGGTTTCAATCCATGTCCCTTGCTATGCAGAGCCTCCGGATATTGTTATAGAAACGTTGGATGCGCTTGCTGCTCTGCAATATCCGCATTTTGAGGTTCTAGTCGTCGATAATAATACTAAAGATCCCGCTTTATGGAGACCTTTGGAAAATCATTGCATGAAGCTTGGCAGCCGCTTCCGTTTCTTTCATATGGATCCACTGAAAGGAGCTAAAGCCGGAGCCCTTAATGCTGCCTTGCGCTTGACGGCACCTCAAGTAGAGATTATCGCTGTCATTGATGCCGATTTTGTTGTCCAGCCCGACTTTTTAGAAAAGCTTGTAGGCTTCTTTCAGGATCCCAAAACTGGATTTGTGCAAAGCTGCCATGATTACCGGGAATGGGAAGGGAGCCGCTATCTGTCGGCTTGTTATTTTGAGTACGAAAAGCATTTTAAGCTTGAGCTTCCAGCCGCTAGTGAATGGGATATTGCCTATACGGTTGGAACTATGTGTTTATTTCGCCGCAAAGCCTTGGAAGAGGTGGGAGGATGGGCGGAGTGGTGCCTGACGGAAGATTCAGAGGTTTCCATACGTTTGCATAACCATGGCTATACAGGCTATTACTTAAAGGATACGCTAGGAAGGGGATTGATCCCTGAGACCTTTGAGGCCTATAAAAAACAACGCTTTCGCTGGATTGCGGGGCCTGTTCAGCAATTTCAAAAACATTGGCGTCTTTATTTGCCTTGGTCTCCTTCTAGTCAGTTGACATTGCCTCAGAAGTTGGGAGAGCTTTTTCATAGTCTTTCGCCTCTTTTTAACGATGCTCTAAATCTTTTGATGAACGTTCCCATCCTGCTCGTCAGCCTCTGGTTTGCCATTGAGAAAAGGCAAGTTTTCTTTGTCCCTCCCAGTTTATTGGTTTTGTTTGCCATTGCAATCATGCGGAATGTTCTTTGTAATTGGATTCAAATCCGCTTAATGGGCGGGAATTGGCGCAATTGTATTTATGAGGTTTTAGCTGAAAGATCGCTCAATTATACGCGTTATAAGTCCTTTTATATGGCCTGGATGAACGCTAAATTAGAGTGGAAGCGGACCGATAAATTCAAAGCAAGCTCCAATATTTGGCGCGCCTTCTCTTCTGCCCGTTCAGAATTGATAGCAGCCTTTATTTATATGATTCTAGCCGCTCTTTTGATTCCAGTTGCGCACTTTGCCCCTCCTGATGTGATCTGCTTAGGCTTATTGAGCATTGTCAATCAAACGATAACGTTTCTTTGCACGCCTCTCATGGCTTTTTTATCTGAATATCATTTAAACGAGCAAAACCGTACGCCAGTTAAAGAAAGCCTGGCTCTTAATCCAGTCCAACCGGGTGTTTTGGTCAATCTTAAAACGGAACAGGAAGAAGAAGCTCCTCTTAATTGAAGACAATAGTAGGTGAGTCAGAGAAAGCCGGACGTGTAAGAAAGTTCTCCTGGCCAAAAGCCTTGACAGGTTAACCGCTATTCATTACATCGGAGATGATCGTTTATCCCTGAGAGTATATTAACCTGAGTTTGAAATTTTTTGTCTTAGGAAGCGACATGAGATAGAGAGCGCTAGTTACTTCCTATTGTCCGTCATCTCAGCCGCCTCTCAGGTTAATAATCTCAAATATAGATTATTATGGGTTTTAATACACCCTCTAAAGGCCTGATCGCATGAAGGGTTATTTTATTTAAAGCTGTTTCTCTCTTGAATCAGGAAGCAGTCCAGCAATTACCGGAATATCCTAAATTTAAAGGAGGAAAAATGACGCTCACTTTTTCTAGACTTCAGGCGAGTGTATTTATATTGGCCATGTCGACAGCTTTTCATCTTCAGGCTCAAAGAGGACCCATTCCTTCTGCTATTTTGCCCAACCATCCGGTTGCTATGCAGCTTACTGGAGAACAAGTCGGAACAGAATCGGATCTTCCCGTGCTTTTAGAAGCGCATGGACGTTTGTTGAATCAAGCGATTGTTTCCGCTTCACGCGGAGCTTATCCGGATGTAATGGAGACGAATAATGAAGCCTTATTAAATAATGCTAGTCAAATTGCCAATGTCTTTACAGCAGCTTTCGGCCCGCAGGCTGGAAAGCGGTTCGAATCGCTTTTCAATGAACACATTTCGCTTGGATCGGACTACATTAATGCCGTTAAGACAAATAATCCTGTCTTAGCTCAGCAAATTTCCAGTCAGGCCCTGGAAAATGGCCGCATGATAGCAAATTTTTTTAATCAATTAGGCTTGCGCCCGCAGAGCAGTTCTTGGGAGAGCATGCTCGATAGGCATGTAGAGCTGGAAGCTCAGCAAACCAAGGCCTATTTTCTAGGCGAGTTTAATCAAGCGATCGACCTTAGGGATCAATCTTTGGCGCAGCTTAAAATAATGGCGAATGAATTAGCAACAGCTATTGCTAGGCAAAAGCCTGCTATTCGGCCTTGACTGTGACAGCAAATGCTTCAGGATCGAGACTGGCTATTTCGCTTAGCTGCTTATCTTCTTGGTTAATGGGCTTATCTGCTTGATTAATCCAAGTTTGTAAAAGATGATCTAACCAGAAATAGCGATGTTTCTTTCCTATCCGCCCTAAGAATCCCATATGCCCTCCAAAGCGGCATAAGCTGGCTTTCATGCAAGAGGGAAGTTTTGCCTTTAAAATGGGGCGATAATCAATAAAGGGATCATCCATTGCGAAAAGCACACGGCAAGGATGCTGAATGAGAGGAATAAAGCTTAAGCTGCTGCATTGGTGATAATAATCAAAGGCGTTTTGGAAGCCCCAATTGGGCGCTGTAACTAAATTGTCAAATTCATAAAAAGTCGAATAATTCCTTTTTCCTATCCAAGGCTCGACTTGTTTTTGCATATTTTTTAAATAATAGCGAAGGTATAGGCGATTGGAAGGTTTTGATAAAAGATTAACGGTCGTATCCAGATCAATGGGAGGGCAAACGGCAAGGGTTTGATGTAGAAGGGAAGGCCCTTCCGCCCCTAATTCGCCGGCTAATTTGAGGGCAATATTGCCCCCAAGAGAAAAACCCAATAAAATGAAAGGGGAGTGCGGCGTTTGCTGCTTTAGCGCGCGAAGGACAGCTAAAATGTCTTGGCTATTTCCTCCATGATAGTGAAGGCGCGCTAAATGGCGGCCAGGACCACATCCGCGTAAATTGACAGCGATAACCCGGTAGCCATTTTGATAGAGTTTACGGCTCATACGGATCATATAATTGGATAGATGGCTGCCACCTAGTCCATGGACCATGATAATGGTTTTTTGTGTCGGCTGCCAAGAAGTCGGTACGAAAAGGCTGCACCACAAGGCATCTCCATCCGGTAATTTAATAATCAGTGGTTGAGAGGGAGGCGGCCTGCCCGCGCGGTTGAAACAGGCAATAATCGTTTGCGCGTGTGGCGAGGCTAGACCGGGGAAAGGATGAAAAGAAAGATATTCAATCATAGGCACAAAAATATTGATAGTTCGCTTGTTTTCTTAAGGCTATTCTTTAGTCAGCACAAAAATATAATAAGGGGACGCGTGCTTTTCGCTTTTCCATTTCCATGGTAAAGCTTCGTCTTCGTGCCCGCGTGGATGAAGGGTATCCAACAACCGAAGACCGGTTGCTTGGAAGACTTCTCCATAATCGCTTTCCGTCCAATAATAATTTTGAAAAGTCAGTGTTCCCTCAGGCATCACAAAGTCAACTCTTCCTAGGCTTCCGCTGGTCAGGTTGTTATTCTGAGGAAAATCGACTTGAAGCGAAACCCACTGATGATGCCTGTTATAGGTGTCAATGCTTCCTGTAACAGCAATAAAAAGCGCTTTTTGACGCATGACGCGTTTCACCTCTTCTAAAGCTTGCCTCATATCGCTTTTAGTGGCAAACTCAAAAAGCACGAACGTACTGAAAATGAGATCATAAGAAGAGTCCTTAACAGGAATTCTGTCATTTTGAAGGAGATGATAAATTCCTGCCGGATCTTCCCGTTTTGCTTCGCCGATCATTTCCGGGCTGATATCGACTCCTTCTACTTCCAACCCTAAAGGAAAAAACGGTTTTAGTTTCTTCAAAAAACGAGTGGATACGCCCGTTCCGCAGCCGAAATCCAATGCGTTGATGGGAGAAAATTCCCTTTGCTTCAAATAACGCTCTAGCAGGTCGGGTATATCCCTAAAAGCTAAATAAAGGGTGCCTTCAATCTGCTCGTTGGCATACAAAGAACTGATTTGAGAATAATCAATGTGAAAGGGTTTATTCATTGTATTTCCTATAAGCTAAAGGCTTTGCTAAATTCAAACAATCTTTTACTTTTGATAGTAATAAAATTATTAAAAATAAGTTGCAATATGTTTGAAAATTAAACTTCCTGTTTTTAATAATATTAAATCGATTTCAATAGAACGGTTTAAATAAAAAAATATACAAAAGAGAGTGATGGGCAACTTGCTAAATATAAGACGACCTGCCTTTTTATGGTTAATAAGCTTTTTACTACTTTTTAGGGAATGCATTTCTTCATCCTTTGCAAGCTCTTTGGCTTGCGCAGGCTTCAACTTAGAAAAGCCGATTTTGAATGAAGAGCAAATCACCGCTTATCAACGCGATGGTTTTCTGGTTTTACCATATTTTATTTGTGCCGATGCATGCGAGACCTTATGCCGGCGGGCTGAAGAGTTAGTACAGGCTTTTGACGATTCGCTATTGCCTCATCTTTTTCAGCGTTACCAAGGGCACATCCCGTGGGAAGATGTGTATTTAGAACAAGGCGATACCCTATGCTTCTTTTTTGAAGAAGCGGCTTTTTTAGCCGATGGATCGTTTCGGGAAGGAAAGGAGCGGGCAGTAAAGAAAATCAGCTATGCTTTGCATGCAAAAGATCCCCTCTTCCAGGCTTTTTCCTATCAACCGCGTATTCAGCGGCTGTTGCAAGATTTGCACATAGCCGATCCTCTTATTCTTCAATCCATGCATTTTTTTAAGCAACCATACATAGGCAGCGCAGTGGGATGCCATCAGGATGCCGCATTTTTGCATACGGCTCCTGAGCCTATTATAGGGCTGTGGTTTGCTTTAGAAGATGCAACTATCGACAATGGATGCTTATGGGTTCTTCCAGGAGGACATTCGAACGGATTAAAATGGAAGTGCATTAAGAACGAACAGGGAAAGCGGGACTATGAGGTCTATGATGAAACTGAGTGGGAATATGCCAAAATGGTTCCTGTGGAAGTAAAAAAGGGATCTTTGGTGATCATGCATGGTTATCTTCCGCACCTAAGCGAGGCAAATCGATCGGAACGCTCGCGGCAAGCTTTTGCCTTGCATGTGATGAGCGGGGCAAGCCGCTACTTGGATTCAAACTGCCTTCCTTTTCTTTTCAATCGTTGAATAAAGTAAGAGCAAGGGGGCTGCTTTCTTAAACGAGCATAAAAGCAATAAGCTGCATGGCTGGCGGACCTACAAATCCGCTACCTTAAGCGACACTGTGCTATATTGCCACGCTTTTTCGAATTCTCGTTGAACCCAGAAGGCGTCGGTTTCGCGAGATTGGGATTTTAGGCTGGCCAATAGGCCAAAAAGGGAACGCCCGTTGCGCGGATGTTTATTGAGATCTTCGCGAAAGATTTGCTCGGCTTCCGCGTACTGCCCGCTTCTAAGAAGCACGCCGCCCAGATTTTCCCGTACAGGCAAGACCCAATCGGGCGGCTCATTGTAGTGCAGTTGATCTTCAATGGAAATAGCTTCTCGGAGCTGGTAGATGGCTGCTGAATGGTCGCCTTGTGCTTCGGCAATTTTCGCTTTTAAGGTCAGGTCTGCAATAGATAAGATAGGTTCAATTTTGTTATAGCCGTAAACCGTTTCAGGCCTGAGACGGTTTTTCTCTTGAATGAATAGGGCTTGTTCTTTTCGTGCTTCGGGCAATTGGTTTAAAGCTGCCAAAGCCATGGCGCGCCCATAATGCCAAAGGATCGTAGAGACTGCCATCCGAGGAGTCGGTAATGGAAAAGCCAAAATATCTTGCCAGCGGTGAAAACGCAAGAGAACAAAGAGCGAGGTGGGAGCATAGTATTCAAGCTCTGGCATTTTTTGAAAGTGAGGCGCATAAAAGCTGTAGAGCTCGTCGCCCGCCCGTTTGGCATCTTCAAAGCGCCCTTCCATGCTATAAGCACGCGATAGGAAATACAAATTATGACTTAAATAATGCAAAGGATAAATGCCTTGCATCCCGTATTGCTTGATATAGGCGCGGTCAGCAGCCACAGCTTGTTCATTGCATATCGCAGCCAGGTGATAGTCGCCGACTAATAAATAAATGTGAGAAGGCATGTGCAGAATATGGCCTGACTGAGGCAATAAGCGCCTCAGCCTATGAGCGCTCATTAAGGCCCTTTCAGGATATTTGGACGCTTCAATGGCATGGATATAGTAATGATTGGCTCCCAAGTGATCGGGGTCGCGTTTAAGGACAGATTCTAAGACGTCTAAAATGGCAAGCGTGCCTGGCCGGGGATTTCCTGCCGGATCCCATTGATTCCAAGGATTTAAATCCAGCGCACTTTCTGCAAATAGGACGGCTGCGTCCAAATCATCAGGAAATTGCTTGGCCACTTTTTCCATAGCATTTTTATAGTTTTGATTAAGCGACTCCTGCTTGGCTGCCGAATCTGCGGTATAGCGCTCGGCCAAGGCTTGGATGTAGGCCTTCTCATTATCTGTAGCTTGATTGGACAGCTCCATGGCTTTTTGAATCAATCGATAGGCAGCCTCTTCGCGAGAGGGCGTAATCGTCATATTGATATTGGAACCCAGAGCAAGCGCCATTCCCCAATAAGCCATTGCCAAATTCGGATCAATTTTAGCGGCCGTGGCAAATGACCAATAAGCAGCATCATGATTAAATCCATAGACAAGGGTTAATCCTTGATCAAAAAAACGCTGGGCTTCCGGATTAGCTGTTGAGACAGGGTGATGGACAAGGCCTTGGTCAATGAAAAGCGAGAAATTTTGCGGAGGATTGAAAGGAAAAAAATCTTCTTCGGCCAAAAGAGAAGAGCTCAGGCCAAAAGCGGCAAACAAAACCAGCCAGCTCTTCTTCTTTATTTCTTTCGTTAAATTCATATTTAAATTTATCCAGAATTTCATTCGATTCCTCGTCTTCTATGGAAAAATGTAATATAAATATTTTAATTTGACCTTATTAGATATAGGATTTTTTGTAAGCAAATTTAGGCCGAAATCCAAATTTTAGTTTGCTTTGAGAGAGGATTAAATAAGGCTGATGAAGGAAAGGCGATTAAAGAGAAAGTTCATGCTTAATTTCAGTTACGTTTTATCCAAATTAGGTAAACGTCATTTGGGTGTTTTTTTTAGTATCCTTTTTCTTTTTGCAGAAGGAATGGAGGCTAAAGAGAATAAAAATGTGCAAGAAAAGGAGCCTCTACTCGTTTGGTCTTGCCGAGAAATGATGAAGGTCAAGCGTGTAGAAGACGTCCAAACATCGTTTGATGGGCAGTATGTTTGTTTTACAGTTGTACGCGCGCAACTAGAGCATGGCAATCATGCATACCAGCGTCATTTGTATATTGCTTCCGTGCAGCAGCCGGGGCGATGTGAAAATTTATTTAATAGAGAAATGGTCAGTTCGCCTCAATGGTCTCCTAAAGGTCTGCAATTGGCAGCTTTAGTCCCAGATACCAATGGCTATCGGCAAATTTGGTTAATCGATCTGATCGGCAATTCGAAGAAGCAGCTGACGTATTTGCCTAGCGATATTACCGGTCTTAAGTGGTCTCCAGATGGAGAGAAGATAGCATTTACGGCAAGCCAGTTTGAAGAAAAGCACAGACAGGAGCCTTACGCGGAAGCTCTAGATGCGCGATTCACTTGCTTATGGCTTCTCGAAGTCAATGGATCTTCCAAACCTTCCCTTTTGCCTCTTGGACGAGCTCATGTGACGTCATTTACTCCTTATATGGGAGGGGGAGGTTATGATTGGTCTCCAAATAGCCAAGAAATTGCCGTCACGCTTGCCCCAACTGTCGAAGTTGAAGGATGGAAGCAAAGTTATATTGCCATTTTTGACATCGCCGCGTGGCAAATTAAAAAGACAATCAATCAACAATGCGCATCCTTTAGCCCTGTTTATTCTCCCGATGGAAAGCAGATCGCTTATTTAGCTGCCTATCGGGAAGCGAAATGGCCGATCGATTTTAGAGCGTTCATAGCAGACACGCAAGAGAATACAAGTTTTAGGCTAGCCACTACAATGGATGCTTTTCCCTCTAAAATTATTGGATGGTCCGCTGATGGCCGATCTATCTATGTTATGGAAAATTATCGAACTAATCAGGCCATTATTGCGCTTTCAATCGATGCAAAAGATGCGTACGTAATCACGCCCGAAGGGATTGCCTTTTCTCAAGTTCATTGGAATGCTTCTAAAGGAATCTTTGGACTAAATAGTGAAAGGCTCAATGAGCCTCCTGAGGCACATCTTTTCTATTTGGCGGATCAAAGGCTGCAGCAAGTCAGCCAAGTCAACCGAGAATGCCTAGCTTATTCAACTGCCTTGACTTCTGTCTTGCAATGGAAATCAACGGATGGAATAGAGATTGAGGGGTTATTGACTTATCCTATTCATTATCAGAAAGGAAAAGCGTATCCTTTAATTATCATTGTGCATGGAGGTCCGCTTGGTGTTTTTTCTCAACATTTCATCGCCTCGCCTTCTACATATGGACCTATTGCCGCTTTAGCTCAAGCCGGTTATGCCGTCTTACGCTGCAATGTTCGTGGGTCAACAGGCTATGGCAAAACCTTTCGCTATGCCAACTTTCAAGATTGGGGAGGCAAAGACTGCGACGATTTAATGCAAGGCATACGCCATGTGATTGAACTTGGCATAGCAGACGAAAAAAGGCTGGGCATAATGGGATGGAGCTATGGAGGATACTTAACGCTTTGTGCTCTTTCCCGCACATCCCAGTTTAAAGCAGCCGTAGTGGGAGCGGCTATCAGCAACTGCATAAGCTTTAATGGAACAACAGATGTGCCCGGCTTCCTCTCTGATTATTTTGGCTCTTCTCTTTGGCAAAGTCCTGCTTTATATGCACGCTTTTCTCCCCTTTTTCATTTGAAGGCGGTTTCTACGCCTTTATTAATCCAGCATGGAGATAAAGATAGGCGCGTCCCAATCGGACAAGGAGATGAACTCTATCGCTTGTTCAAGCAAAAAGGCGGGGAAGTCCAAATGATCGTTTACTCTGGAATGTCCCATTATCCGCACGATCCTCAATCGATGCTGGACTTGCTTCAGAGTAGGATAACGTGGTTTTCGCGTTTTATAGAGGCTCATGCTTCTTCTGAAGCAAATTTTAAAGAGGATAAAACTCATGCTAAGAGCTCTTTCCGCCAATAAAGCTTTGCATGCTGGAGCGTATAGCCCATGTGCTGGTAAAATTCATGCGATCCACGGTCTTTTCGATGCTTTCCCATGGTCAGTTCCATGACTTGGCAGCCTTTTTCTCGGGCAAAGGCCTCTGCTGTTTGAACCAGGCGCGAAGCAATTCCTTGGCGGCGCATGGATTGATCAACGACTAAGGAGGTAATCCTAGCCATGAAAATGGGGCTATGGAGGGCTTGCAAGAGGTGCACAGCTAGGCAACCGACAACTTTATGATGGCACTCTGCAATAAAAGCCTGATAATGAGGGTGGGATTGATAGAGCCTGAGATTTTCAAGCATGTTGTCGTGCGTCAATGCATAGCCTAGCTGTTCAATTAAATCAATTAAGGATAAAGCATCTGTCAAATAAGGAGGCCTAATAAGAATCGCCGCCTCTTCTGTTTTAAGGCTGTTCGACCGCAGCTTTTTTAAAAGCAGCAATTCTTGCTTTTGATGCCAGACAATCTGATGCGGTTCAAAACCGCATTTTTTATAGCAGCCGATGGCTGCTATATTATTGATTGAAGGATCTGTTAAGCAAGCCTCATAAAAAGGATAGACATTGTCTTTTAAAAACTGCTGCAAAGCTGCTGATCCATAGCCTTTTCTTAAAAAAGAAGGCTCGCCAATGTAAAAGTCTACTCCGGCAAGCGAAGCGGGCAAGGCTGTTAGGTCTTGGTCTTCCCAAGGATAGTTTTGTACAGGATACAATTGAATATAGCCAATGGGAGTATGGGCTGCTGAAATAATAAAACTTTTGATTGCTTTTTGTTTAAGAGAAGACGGATCGTAGCAGCGCGAGATATCTTCCAAAGACCATTTTTTATTAGCAGCATACCATTGCTGGATATGCGGCATATGCATCCATTTTAAAAGAAGGGCAAAATGTTCTTTCTGAAGCTCTTGAAAGGTGATAGGAAGGAGAGTTAATTTTTCCATTAGAAATCCCATGGGGTTTTCTTTTTTTCAGGCGAGAACTCAATTCCAAGTTCTTGCGCGTATAACTATGCCTTCGAATTCGAATAAGTGGAATAAAGCGTGCCTAGGTGGACGTTAGCTTTTGCTTCAATGTGGATAGGAGTTCATCGTAGGATAATCCGCCGTCATAGCGTTCGCCATTGATAAAAAAACAAGGCGTTCCATTGACTCCGCTGCGCACACCGCCGCGGAAATCTTCTTCAAGCTTTTTTGAAATAAACTCAGATTTTAAATCCTCTTTAAATTGTTCTAAGTTAAGTTTTAAAGCTTCGGCAAAAGCAATCAGGTTTTCGGGACTTAGCTCTTTTTGATGTTCATAGAGATAATCGTGCATTTCCCAAAATTTTTGCTGCATGCCGGCTGCCTCGGCTGCTGTGGCTGCCATAAAAGCGTCGGGATGGCTTGTTTGAAGAGGAAAATTGCGGAAAACAAAGCGCATTTGATCTCCCATTTCCTTTTTTATCTGTTTGAGAACGGGATTGGCTAGTTTGCAGAGAGCGCATTGATAATCTCCATATTCCAATAGAGTCAACGGGGCCTCGATGGAGCCTAAAATATGGTCATTTTCCGTAACAGGTACAGTCAGATTAGGCATGCTATTTTATCCTAAGATAGAAGTTTTTTTAGTCAAGGTATCCAAAGCGTTTAAAATGCCGTCTGCGCCTGGATTGATCTCGATAGGCGAAACAGAGCTCCACTGGATGAGGCCTTCCTGATTGATGACAAAAAGAGCGCGTTCTGAAGTTCCGTCATCTTCGCGATAGACTCCATAAAGCTTGGCAACCTCTCCTTTGGGCTCGAAGTCCGCTAAGAGTGGAAAGCGTAACCTGCGTTGGTCGGCAAAAGCCAAATGGCACCAAGCCCCATCCACTGAAATGCCTAGGAGCTCGGCATTGTAATCTTTCTTAAGGTCTGCATAAATTTCATTGTAAAGAGCCAATTCGCTGCTACATACAGGGCTCCAATCGGCTGGATAAAAGACAAGGACAACGGGTTGGCCTTTAAAATCTTTTAAAGAAATGTGCCGATCGGGCGCAACGGGTAGCCGAAATTGAGGTGCTTTTGTTCCAGCTTTAAGAGCAGGCATTTAAGCCTCCTTTATTTAATGATCTGCGCTGTGAGTTTATATGCCTGATGGTTAATGAATTTTCATAAGAGTTGCGCAATAATTTGACAATTGTTTTTTCGCTAGGCGAACCCTATAAAACTAGGCTGATCTAAACGCATCTGGCTTATATTCGAAATTATTGCCTTTAGGGCGCGTTGTCAATTAGGCAATGTCCCTTCTTAGGAAACACATCCTAAAGGAGAAAAACGAATAGGGCTAGCATTGGATTTTAATCCTCTCTTAGGAAAGTTTGAAGGCCCTGATTAATTTTAAAGCATCTTAAGAGTATGCCCTTTTTACCCTCTAAGTAAGCTGGGGAGCCCATGATGGATCCTCTTCTTGCCGATCATGATACATTTGCAGCAAATCGTTAGGCGTCTTTCCCTGTTGCAGATTCAATAAAATCTCTTGTTGAATTAAGGCAATTAAAGAGGGATCAATACCATGCAAAAATAAGTTAATGCTGGTAATGACCGCTCCTTTTTTCATCTGAGCCATATAGGCTGCTAAGATTTGAATGGCGGTTATCATTTTCACACTGTTTTTAAACGCGCCTGCTCCCCATAGCCCGCTATGAATTTCTGGGGTGGCGAGTCCATTCTCGAGCTGATAGTTGACGGCTCCTAAATCGCCCAGAAGAGCGGCTTTAAGAAGGTCGCGCAGATCATCCGTTGAATAAGATCTCCAATTCGCAGGAATCTTTGACCAATCTTTGGCGGCCAGTCCAATAATATGAGCGAGGGGATAAGGCTGTGGCAATTGGACAATTCCATTAAGCACTTGACTCGTACTTGCTTTATCCAGGCTCTTGCCATAGGGAACTTGAGAAATATCAAATCGTCTGACTAATTGGAAAATTAAGAAAGGTTCCGGATCGCCTTGTTTGTTGACTGGAAGAAGGGGATTATTTCTCTTTGCGTAAGCCAGTTGGGCAAGCTGGGGAAATTCCATGAACATGCGCTCTTCTTGTACATTCCCTCTCGAGCGAAATCCTCCTCCAAAGCTCTTTGCATTGGCAAAGTCAACCCAGAAGGCATAATTGGGCATGTAATTATAATTGCCCATAACTGGGGTGATGGTAGCCGAAGGGGTTAATACAGGACTATTTAGAAGAGAGGAGAATTCTTTTGAAGGCATTTTGGCTTTTGCCCACGTAATAGAAGGGCTTTGTGGATAAAAGACGGCAAGTATAGTAGCGCTCATGAGTGTTTTTTTTTGTATCGAAGGATTTAAAGCAAGCAGCCATTTTTTAAAATCGGAAAAGTCTTTTTGATTAAAAGTTGTGGTATGAGTATCTAATATGAATTCCTGCCGATCACCAAAATCAACAACCTCAGCATAAAGACTGCTTTGCAAGATAAATAAACACATGACTGTTCTTAGAAAAAAAACCACGCTTTTCATGATCACTCCTTTGGTTGTTCCTTCTATTCAACCATGAAAATTCCTCATTTGCCAAAAAATTACAGGGAATACGCATAAGAGATGCCTTCTTAAAAATAAAACTTGAAGGATTCAGAATCCAGAGAAATTTGCCTGTGTCAGGTCTCTATATGCCTATCGATCCCTAACAACCTGAGCTTGGAGTCTTTTTACCTTTGGTCAGTCAAATTTGAGCTTTAATATACGCTCTTAATAGAGTAAAAAGTTATAATAAATATTTACACGGTCTTTATTATATATATAAGCTTAGATGTTATTTTTTTTATTTAAATGATTAATTGAATTTTGTGTTTTGTTATAATATAAATAACATTATTAAAGATAAGTTTGATATGATTCCTTTTCATTCTCCTCTTAAAATTGGCTTATCTTCTTCTTTTGACTCTAGCCATTCTATTCCATCGACTGAATTGAATGGGCAAGGGCTTGAAAAAATTGCTCAACGTATATTGACTCAAGAAGCAGAAGCGGATCGTTCCTCATCGCTTGATCAAGCGAAGGGGCCTGCTGATTTATTAATTAAAATCACAGCTTTAATCAATAAGCCCTTATCCAGTGCTGTCCAATTTAAAGACTTGTACCAATTAATTGTGGATTATGACTTTAATGGTCCTGAGCGCGCTTATATCTATCAGTTATTAGAGAGTAAATTTCGGGAGATTGAATTTGATCCTTCTTCTCGAGCGTGGGTGCAGCGTGCCGATCTTTTAGATGCGCTGGATGTTTTCATAAAAAAATATCCTGAACATCCGCCTTTGCCTATCAAGCCCGTTCCAACCGGCGAAATGCCTTGGAAGGAGGGAACAGTGCCGCTTGTTCCTTATTCCAAAATGAAGCAAGCAACAGACAAATTAAGGGCTTTGGGCCCTAGGCAATTGAATACCTTGTCGGATGTACAGCGGGAGTTATCGGATGTTTTTGCCGCTGAGTATACAAGTACGGCTAAGATTATGCAAAAGTTGACAAGGCGTCATTTGGTTGGCGCTAGTCTACTGAAGGGATTTTATCGCTTTTTAACGCGTGTGTTGGGGATTTTTTATAATCAGCCTTATTTTTTTGGTAAAACGTTAGATCAAATTGCCCGTTTTTCTCGAAAAATGGGAATTCAATCTATTGAGGTTTTATCAAAAAAAGTCAGCACGATAGAAGGCGTCAAGACAGAGCAATTTTATTATCGAGGCCCCCGCTATCTATTCGGCCAATCCGTTTATGAATACAAGACTGTCAATGATTGGTTTAAGCGCGATCTTACTCCCGAAGCCCGCGAAGCGTATTTAGGCAAAGTCATTAGCAAAGAAAGAAAGCTTGAAGCGATGTATGGGGCAACAGAGGCAAGCCGCATCGTCATTAGCAATGCAGATGCCCGCTTGCGCTTTAAAGAACTCTCATCCGATCAGTTTGACGAGCTTCAAGAGCTAACAGGAAAGGCTTTGAACCAAGAAGCGGTCGGTCAAGCTCAATTAAAACGCGATGATCCTACTTATTATGCAGAGAAATATAAATTCAGTATAAAAAACTTATTGGGGAGAGAAGCCAATGACAGCATGCTGCCTACCAGGCTGACCGATCAACAAAGAAGCGAGCTGAATGGTCAGCTAGATAGGCTGCAAACGGCTGATCTGAAAGAAGAAGCGGCCATGAAGCTCAAGCAATCCATTTTAAAAAAATCCAATACCCGGACTCTTTTTAAGCAGGCTCAGCATGAATTATTGGCAGGCATGTACCGGGCTTTAAAAAGTGAAGGGGCTGTTCAGGTTATTCAGCGTCTGGCGCCGGCCGACATTCACAATTATGTGGCCCCTGTAAATGGCAAACCGCTTAGCAATTTGGAAGCTGTCAAGCTCCTTGAAAAACGTCTATTAGACAGACAGGCTTATTTAACCCAAGCGAATTATCTCACACCTGCCGAGAAAATCGAAATGGAGCAAGAGCTGGAGGTTTTTGCACAATTGAAAGATGTCTTTACGCAGCAGGAAACATTATTGGGAAGACCTTCCCAATCGACAATAGATATTTATGGCACAAATGCATCTGTCTCTACTCCTGTTATTCAAAATCAATCGCGTATTCTCGCCCAAAATGATCGGAAGGTGATGCTATTAGAGCACGTGGATGGCAGCTTTTCTTTGCATGTTTTTATTGGAGCGACAGGAGTCAATCGCGTTGATGTAGATCCGAATACGACCCTCAAAAAACAAGGAGAACGGCAAGGAGATATGCAGTTTGGTAGAGATCGCTATCAAGCCGATGGAATATTTCAAGCAGCTGACAATAAGACGACCAAAGACGGCCTGGAAAAGTTAAGAATAGGAGAAAGGCAAGGCAGGAAGCTGGATGGATTTCCAATCAATGGATCAACAGTTATTTCTTATTATCTTCCCACCGATTTTAGCTGCATGCATGCCATTGAGCGCTATAAAAAGGCTGCTGTGTATGGAGCCGGAAGAGAGCGCGCAGAGATCGAGCTGAAAGCCAATATGGGAGATCCTATTTTAGTCAAAAAAGAAATTGCCTTACTCGATGCCTTGGAAAAAAGCTTCCCGGTTTTATTTCAAGGGAATTTATCTGCTGCAGAAATTGTCCAGCAAATTCCGGGTTTACATATCAGCCGAGAGAAAGTGCCGGATAAAGTCTTGGCAAAGCTTGATTTTTATCAAGAGTCGGTAGAGTTTTTACAAAAATTGTGGAGCGGCCACCCTTTGACATTTGAAGAAGCAAACTTAAAAAAAAGAGTCTATGCCGTATTAGAAAAGCGTTTAACGATCATTCAAAGTCAAGTAAATTTGGCAGAGGAGTTGGGGCTGCCCATGAAAGAAGTAGAAGAATTGAAGCAACTTGAGCCCGATCCCATTTAATTCCACAGAATAGCCGGCTTTTAACTTCAGAATAAAAAGCTCCAAACTCAAGTTAAGATTTGCTTTTCCATCATTAGCCAATAAAGCAAAGAATAGCACCCGTTTGCGGAAATATTTCTTTAATTATGTAGCTTTAAAACTGCAGAGCCTACAAAGAAATAAAAAGCGTTCTATTTCTTTGTAGGCTCTGCAGTTTAAATAAAACCCATCTTAAATGGCTATTTTACCGACCAATCAGACGGCCTTCTTGGCTATCGATCAAATTAAGTCTCTGCTGTAGAATGTTCTTCGCAGCAATGAAGAGGGGAATAGCCTTCTTGCATTTCAGGAACAGTGAATTCTTGTCTAAGCTCTTGCAAACGCTGAGGGCTAAGCGTCCATACGGGAATGGGGAAGGATCTAAAAAACAACTTCACTTGAAGCCAGATCAGCTGCCATATTGACGTTGCAGGCATGACATGGATTTGGAAATGAGGAATTCCTAGCCTATTCTTGTCGTAGAACAAACAAGCGTCATGTCCAAATACATGTCTATAAATCCGTTGGATGCGTTGTTGAACTTCATAAAAGTCCGCTGTTTCTTCTCGAGTTAAATCAAAGCGCGTATCGTGATGGAGGGTAGGAAGAGCGATCAAATGCCCCTTTGTCATCGGCTTATGGTCAAAAACAACCGTCCAATTATGAGTTTGAAATAACACTTGATTATGAATGATTTGCAGTCCGCGAGGATTATCGACGCAAAATGGGCAATTTTGAACGGAAGAAATAGTAGACATTTGATTACTCTCCTAGTTGAAGTGAAGAAAGGAGAGGTAATTTTATTTAAATAAATAAAAAACTGCAATTAATCTCATTGAAAACAATGAGAATAAGGCGATCGGTTCGGAGAGACATGTTCTTTCAAAACGACTCTTCTTCCTCTGCTTCTTCTTCGCCTTCGCCCGGTTTTTCTGGTAAAAATCCGCCGGCTTGCATTTCCCACATTTGAGCGTAATGGCCATTCGCTTGCAAGAGCTCTTCATGGGTGCCGTCTTCGATAATTTTGCCGTCTTTAAATACCAAAATGCGGTCCATGCCGGATAGAGTGGATAGGCGATGGGCGATGACAAGCGTGGTATGGCCCTTCATGAGAATATCTAGACCTTCTTGGATATCTTTTTCCGTCACAGAATCGAGTGCGGAGGTTGCTTCGTCTAAAATTAAAATAGGGGCATTTTTTAAGATGGCACGGGCAATAGCGACACGTTGGCGTTGTCCTCCGGACAGACGCGTGCCCCTTTCACCGACTAGGGTGTGATATTTATCCGGCATCTTTTCAATAAATTCATGGCAATGGGCCCTTTTAGAGGCTTCGATGACTTCTTCATCCGTTGCATCTAAGCGTCCGTAACGGATGTTTTCCATCAGCGTGCGGTGGAAAAGCGAGGGATCTTGGGGAATAATCGAAATTTGCTCGCGCAAAGAATCCTGAGTTACTTTAGCAATG
This sequence comes from Candidatus Protochlamydia phocaeensis, assembly GCF_001545115.1. NCBI lineage: Bacteria > Pseudomonadati > Chlamydiota > Chlamydiia > Parachlamydiales > Parachlamydiaceae > Candidatus Protochlamydia > Candidatus Protochlamydia phocaeensis. Next base: position 42,870 of record NZ_FCNU01000019.1, on the reverse strand, counting down.
TCTTGGCCGTCAATGAGGATGCGGCCTTTTTCGATATCGTAATTGCGCAGAATCAAATTGACAAAGCTTGTTTTACCCGATCCCGAGAAACCAACCAATCCGACTTTTTCACCTGCATGCAAGACGATGTTCTTTTCTTGAAAGAGGTTTTGATGCTTTTGATAGCGGAAGGTGACATGGTCGAAGACGATTTCTCCTTGCGGAACCTTTAGCGGTTTGGCATTTGGGGCGTCTGTAATATCGTGAGAATCTTGAATAATGGTCAAGGCTTGGCGGCATATGCCGATTTCCTTGAAAAGCTGGGGAAGCTCAAGTCCGGCAATCCAGGCCATCATGGTAATATTCCAAGTCGTATTGAAGATAAACACCACTTCTCCAGCGGATAAATGGCCTTGCTGCCAGCTATAAAGCATATACCAGTTAAGGGCGATGCAGGCGCCTAAGAAATTCGCTATTCCAAGCGCAATCTTCATCTTTTCTATATACCACAGCGATTGCCAATGTTTTTTCAATTCGTCTTTTTGAAAGAGCGAGAGATAACGAGATTCAAAACGGCTCCTGGCAAAGATGCGGATATTGGCATTATTTGCTAAGCTGTCGACAATTTTGCCGGATAAAATGCTGCGCGATTCCGCATGAATATTGGAATAATCATCGCATTTTCTTGCAAAAGCCAGGCAAATCCCCATATGGATGACGATCCAAGTTAGCAAAATTAAGGCGAATAGGGGACTGATAAAAGCAAACAAAGTGGTAGAAATAATGAGTGCCAATCCAACGGGCAGAAACAAATGCATGAGTTGTTGCAGCAGACGCGTCATGCTTTGGGGCATGTCAGAAATTTTATTGGCAATGGCTCCGGCCATGCGTGAGCTAAAATACTGCTGGGAATGATGAATGACATATTCGAACATATTCATGCGTATATCTGCCTCAATGCGAGGAATGATATAAGCTGTCAAGATGCCCGAGAGGCGGAAAGAAATTTCAACAGTTAGCCATAAACTGATCCCCATGATAATAGGCGTGGCTAATGCATGCCATGCTTCAGCTTTGTCTCCGGCAAAATTTGTAATTGTATCGATGATCTTCATGATCACATAGGGCCACAGCGTGTGGTCGAGCGACCAAGCGAAGCTGAATAATTGAATAATAACCAGCCATATCCAATATTTTTTAAGAAAATGCCAAAAGAAGGCCAAGAGCGTTTTAGGTAGATTTAAGTGATGCATAGGTCTCTCGTTCACCATTTAGCACACTTTAACTTAAAATATATTTTTAATCCCGTTAAATTAAATCAATCGTGCTCTATTTTAATCATTTAACATGAAATCATCAAATAAATCCGAATAGGCTAATGAGAGACTGGTGTCGAATCCATCGCCTCGATTCGAGATTACTTTCTCTCTAGAAGAAGGCATTTGAATCTACGCTATATGAGTTTTAGCCTTCGAAGAAGGCTCGAGATAGAGAAGGGTTTTTTATCTCGAGCCTATAAAATGAAATAAATCCGGCTGGCTAACTTTTTAGCTAGATGTTGTTTTGGATAGGCCAATTATATCCAAAAAATGATCGGGTGACATTCCGCCAATAAGGGCATGTTTGGTCACTTTATAGCCTATGGCTCCGGTATTCGTATAAGTGATTTCCAAACTGCCTGATTGCAAGAGGAGAGGGACGACAATCTTTTGGAATTGGGCGCGGATTTGCTGATTATCCCTAAGCTCTTCCGTTGTAGGAAATGTGCCGTTTATATCCGCCATCGTTGCATAAGTTTTAGCAATGCAGTCCATCACTCCCGTTCGGTCTTTACCACTCATGCAATTGAAGGCGCTCTTGAAGCCCATTTTCTCCAAATCAGTGCCTTTGCCCTTTTCCTTTTTCACAATGCGGTCCATTAAATTGGTGACATTGACGATCTTTGCACCGACTTCATATTGATTATCTCCGCTGAGATAGGCCTTTCGATCCTTCATTAAGGCATTGATATCCTTCATTAGTGAATCCAAATTGGCTTTATCACCTTCATCGGAAATATGCTCTTTAAGCTGTTCCACTTGTTTCTGCAGCCCTTTTAAAGCTTTGAGGTTTTGCTTGTATTGGTTAATTGTTCCCAATTCCCAATCTACGGCTCCAGCATTGACCCCAAAGTTAAACGTATTGACATTCAGCTGAAGGGGAATTTTGATCCCATCGCCTAGATCAAAGTCAATTGGTTTCCCATTTTCATCTTCAAAGCTATGCAAGGCCTCGACTTGATCGAGCAGCATGCCTTTTTCGCTAGACTTTCCATGGGCAAATGCGCGCAAATCGTCTGGAGTGACCAAGCTGACAGAATTAAAATTAAGTTTGATGCCTTGCTGTTGGGCTTGCGTTAACGTTAATCCGCGCGAAGCAATTTCCTTAAGCACAGCTGCTTTTAAGAGCTCGCCTGCCGCTTGGCGGGAGTTCTTTTTGCGTATTTCGGCATTTCCCTCAAATTTATCAGATGTAATGCCGTGCCTTAAGCTTTCATAAATCGTTTCGCCTTTTTCATTTTCTAAGCGAGAGTCCCAGCCATTCACCAAATGAGGTTCCTGACGGTTTACGCTAGATACGCCACCTTTCGCGCCAAATATTTTTTCGAATATTCGGATACCTAGGTTGAGTATCTGATCGAATTCCTTATTCAAGGGAATCAAGGTGCTTTTGACTGTCTTGTTCTCTCCTTCAATCGATATGTCCTTAGTAAGAGTCGTCCGTTCCGTTTGGCTGAGCTCTTGGGCGATATAAGACTTTAGCTGTTTGTGAATCTGCTTATCCGAAAAGGTCACTTGAACCCGATAAATGCCGTTCAATCCAATAATGCCTGCGCGTCGTTTTAACCCCTCTCCCTTCTGAAAGTCTTCAAATTCTACTCGTCTATCCTGTTGAATTTGCGATTCCTCTGCTTTAGCACTGCCGATATCCCGCTTACTGGCCGCATCTAAGATGAGCTGGGCGTTCTTAAATCCATTAATGGCTTGTTGATTGGTTTTAGAAGTAAGAACAAACAATCTGATCATTTTAGCTTTCCAGCCGCCCTTGGCCAAAATTTTAATCCTGCTGCGCACCTTTTCATTGCTCACTCCATCTGTCCCCTCGGAACCAATTTGAGCTGCTACTTTAATTTGCGCTTTCCAGATTTCCTTCGTGATCTCCTTTTCCGCTTTTTTCATCAGCTTGGCTAGATTTTTAATCTCTTTCTTAGTAAGAGCGGAGCCGCCCTTCATATACTCCTGCTCTTTTATCCGTGCGCCTATCGTTTCAATATTTACTCGCGCTTCAGCATAAATCTTGGCAATGGAATAAGCCGTCTTTTCTCCTACTTCTACCTGCTCGGGCACATTTTGCTTCTCTAAATGCCCAACCATGGCGAAGGCATGTCCTAGAAAATTGTTAACGCGGTCCAATGCAACATCGACACTATGCGTATCCATGGGAGTAGGGACAATCGATGAAGCGTCTATTGTATGAGCATCCATATCACGCCTATTATTAAAAATTAATTATTTGTATAAATGGCTTTGTTTTATTTTATAAAATCTATAACTATATTATATCAAAATTATCGATCTTTAGCATTAAATTTAACTATAAAATCAATTTTAATTATAATTTGTAATTATTTGATTAATAAGTTTTGAAAGCTGTGTAAAATGGGATTATTCAAACAATTAAAGGCGTTGTTATTGAGAATGGGAAAGGGAACCTGTTGGGGAATGAATAGAAGCGTGCGAGCGGTTGAATACGTGCATACTGATAGCGACTCCGGTTAAAAGAGTGAAAATGCCTAGTAGATCTAGGGCGCTAGGGAGCCGGTGCTCTAAGAAATAGACAAAGATAAGGCCAAAAATGGTCTCAAAAATGGTCAATTGGCCGGCTAGCGAAACGGGCAGAAAGAGGCTTCCTCGATTCCATAAGTAGGAACCTATCCAGGAGCAGACCAAGCCTAAGATAAAACTACCAAGAAAAAAGCGTTTTAAATTGTCGTCTAGAATGGCATATTTTGCCATTTGCTCGGTAGGCATCATAAAAAAAATGAATAGTCCCAATAAGAGGACCCAGCCCAATGTGCTTACGCCGATTAGAGTTGACCAATCGCTAGAAGACAGGGATGGGTTGGCTTTAAGAAATTGAGCATTTGAGACAATATACCAATTCCAGGCGATTAGGGAAAAAAGGCAGCAGCTTATTCCAAAGAGGTAGTCGCTGAAAGAAGAGGAAGGATGGGCATGAAAGGCTTGCAAATTGACCAAAAGAAGACCTAATCCAATTAAGAAAGTTGGAAAAATCAAGGCTCGAAAAGCGCATTCCTTTTGTTTCCAATTTCCATAAAAAGCAAGCGTAATGGGGCTTAAGCCTAAGATCAGGGCTGTAACAGGAGCGCTTGCATAGCGCAAGCCTAAGACTAAAGAGATATAATATAGGACGTTGACAACTAGGGAACAAATGAACGCTTGGCTCCATATAGCTCCTGGAAAAGATAACCATTTTTTAAGACCTTGCGAAAGCATAAAAAACAAGGAGATAAGGCCTAAGCATGAATAGCGTCCTAGTGCGACTTCAAGGGGACTGAATCCTTCTAAAAGTCCGGGAATGACAAAGATGAGTCCCCAGACCAAGCAAGCCCCTAAAACGAGAGTGATACCTTTAAACATAGTTGCTTAAGAGATTAAGAGGCTTACAAGCCTAATTAAATAAGCTAATTTAATCAAGAATATTAATGATTTATAATCAATAGATTGAGTTTTTATTTGGAAGAAGAAGACAAATTGAGGGTGTATCATTAGCAGTAAATCCTATTTCAATTCTTTTCCATCTAAGAAAATAACTTCAAAGCTGGGCTATTGCCTAATTGACAACAGGCCCTAGGAACTGCCAATAATAATACCGGAGAGAAAAACTAAAAGGCCACCTAGCAGAACTTGTACGAGAGCGTAGAGCGTTGGAGTATCCATATAGCGGTGGCGTACCCATGAAATGGCCAAAAGCTCTATTAAAACGACTGTGATCGAAATGAGGAGGGCGACCATAAAATTGGGAATGAGAAAGGGAAGCGTGTGACCGATCCCTCCTAAAGCAGTCATCAATCCGCAAATGCTGCCACGCAATAAAGGATGGCCTCTGCCAGTCAGAGCGCCATCATCAGAAAGCGCTTCTGCAAAGCCCATGCTAATGCCTGCTCCTACCGAGGCGGCCAAGCCAACCACAAAAGTTGTCCAACTATTATGGGTAGCGAAGGCGGCTGCGAAAAGGGGAGCTAATGTGGAAACAGATCCATCCATTAAACCGGCCAGACCGGGTTGAACAATTTGCAGTAAAAAGAGCCTGCGTTGAGATTCTAATTCTTGAGCCTTAACATTATCGTTAATATTTTTATGTTCTAGATCTTCGGCGAGTTGGATATGTCCGCGTTCCGCCTGCGCTAAATCATCTAGTAGTTGACGAATACTTGCATCTTGCATGCGGTCTGCAGCTTTCTTATAAAATTGCATTGTTTCTGCTTCCATCGCGCCAATTTGTTTGCGAATTTTTTCCAAGTTAATGGGTTGATATAGCCAGATAGATTTACGTTGGATAAAGCCTCTTACGTCTTGGCGGCGAATAAAGGGAATGTGCTCGCCGAACTTTTTACGGTATAAATCAATTAATCTGTGGCGATGGTTGGATTCTTCCTTTCCCATTTCATCAAACATAGTCGCTGAAGCAGAAAAATCTGGCCGGATAGCTGCACTTAAGTCTGAATAGAAATGCTCGTCTTCTTCTTCTAGGGAAATGGCCAAAGCTAGGATTTCTTGCTCGTTAAGTTGATCTAAATCTTTCATAGATGGAAAGACCTCATTAGGCTGATTAATTAAATTTAAATTATATTTTGAGTTTTTTTTATTCCATTTTTAAATGCACGTAGGGTGTTAAAACCTCTAGAAGGAGATAGGATTAAAAACGCGACTTTAGTTATTAGCGGTTTAAAAACCCTCTTAGAGTTTTTATTGACAAGGAAATTCTCTTGCGAAAACATGGCTTTCTCTTTGTATAAGAAATCAATTTTAAATTGAGACGTGATATGCAAGAAGTCTTCTCTTCTTCACATTCTTGGTCCATTCAAGATAATATGAACCGCTTTATTCAAAGAGTACAGCAGCAGCAAAGGATATATGCCAACGTATTATCTCTTTATGGAAATCAAACAGGGGGGATCTGTTCGATTGCTAACCGAGAGATTTTGAAAGAGATTGTGGCCTACTTTGGACCTTGCTTGAAACAGAGTCAGGCTAAGATCGATCTACTAGAAATCTTTGAAGCCTCTTTTCATCCCTCCTCTCAAGCGTTGATTGTTGCTAACAGAGGCGCCACGCTTTTTTGCTCTTCTCCGCTAACAGGCAAGCCTTATATTACGCGTCATCTGGCTTGCAGCGTCTATCATCCCTGCTTGGGGCAAGAGACGGTCAATGTTGGACTGGTGGGAAATATTTATGAAGGCCGAATCATTTTACGCTCCGAATCCGCCTGCATTCCCTCTTTTCTATTTGGATCGCAAAGATGCAATTGTTGTTATCAATGGGCAAGCATACGTGAGCTGGCAGCTCACCTAAATCCCGTTCAACTGCCAGATTTAAAAGGAGGAGAAGACTTTGAGAAATGGACGCAATCCCAATTTATCCTGCAAGAGGGTAGGCATCTTCCAGCTCAATCAGGACCTGGATTGATTTTAATGCATTTGGATTCTCAAAGCGGAATGGGGAGCGGGCTGACAGAACAGGAATTCGTCTATGATCTTTATAATCGCGCTTTACTTAGACAGCTGGGAGAGAATACAGCCGAACAGCTCTTTGATTGCTCAATCAAAGAGGGATATGAATCTCTAGGCGTGCTTGCTGACGCGCGATTGGGAAATCAAAAAGCCGGTTATCAGCTGACTTCCATTGTACTTGATTGGTTGCAGTCTAGCCGCGATATCATTTGCCTATCCAATAATCGTCACAAACTCGAACAACTTGAGCAGCATGGCTACTCTGTCACAAGAGTCAAATCGCTTGGAATGATCAATCCAGCCGGCGCTCGCGAGGCCAAGCAAAGAGGGACAGATTTCCAACATCTGGATATAGATGATGTTCCTATTTCCTTTGAAGAGGAGCTTCAACGCCTTAAACAGACATTTGCTTCTCGGCCTTAGATTCGAGTTCTTTTCCCTAAGTACTCTTGCGCCCTATATAGGGCATAGGGAGCAAGAGTATCTTAGGGAGAAATATAGATAGGCTATTATGGGTTTTAATACATCCTTTTATAGCTCAAATCTTCATCAATTGAACGTCTGTGGAAATGGAAAAAGAAGTGGTTATTTACTTATTATGAGGAGTTTGATGCATTTAAAAAGGTCATTTTAGGTTTTCTTGAGACCTTGAATGCTATTCCCCAATTCCGAATTTAGAAGGCACTTTTGATCGCGCGTATGAGATAAATTTTGAAATTGTGTTAAAAATATTTTCCAATAGTATTCAGTATCACAAATTAGCACCAATACTTTCTAAAAAATGAGCAACAGATTGATTTTGATTAGCTAAAGCATAATAAAGTGGAGTATGGCCTTCTTTATCTATAGCATTTATATCGATTACTTTTAAATTGCTCTTATTTAACAAAAAAACAGCTTGCTCTTTAGTTCCATTAATGGCTATTTCATGTAACAATGTTTTTTGTTGATCATCTCGAATTAAATTCAAATCAACATCACAATCTTCACTTAAAAAACAGTTTAACAAAAGACAAAACATCTTATAATTACTATCTTTTACAGAATCAAATAAAACATCATTATCAGGTTGATAATTTGTCAATATCAAATTAATTCCATCTATATCTTTCATGTAAATAGCAGTCAAGAGAAGAATTTTATCCCAGATTAAGTGTTCTTCAATGTTTAATTTATCATAAAAGAAGTTAAATTTCGTATTTGACTCAAAAAAGAATCTTTTGAATATATGTATAATTTTTTTTTCGTTAGTAGTTTTATCAATTAACAAGCTAATAACTTTGATATTTCTAGTTTTAAGGGCTTGAAATAAACCTTCGCAAGCTTTTAAACCATATTTTAGCAGTAAACTTATAGTTAAAATGTCTTCATTTTCAATCGCAATTTCTAATAATGGATAAGTTTTATGTGTCTCAGAAAAAGTGTGATATTTTCCGTCATATTTATCCATAAGTGGAGGACTAATATCAGCCTTTCCCCCATGACTTAATAGTAATTCAATAATTAATTTATTATTCTTAAATATGGCTGTTTTTAGTATCGGTAAGTCATTTGCCTCAGCTCCTTCTTCTAGAAAAAAAATTACCTGATCCAAATCTGATTCTCGCACAGCATTTTCTAAACCAGAACGTAATTGATTGCCATGAAGATAATTATAAAATCCACAACTAATTATATTTAAAATTAAGTTCTTTAAATTAAAATTTTTCGAGTTTTTTTTATTGTCTGTCATATCCTCTCCGAAGAACCTTAATCAAGCACAGGTGCTAGAATTAGAATTCTTATTTTTTTTGAGAGAAAAAAGCCTATTTTATTGGTGACTTAGAATCAAAATCTTTTAATTAAACAAAGTGCTTGATATTATAAAAACTATAATTAAAGAAAATAAATTCAATTTGTTAAGAACTTTCGTTTTTTCAAGTTTTTGTAACTTAAAGATTTAAAATTAGCCTATCCTCTAATCTTATTATATCATATTTAATAATAACTAATAGTAATCAAAAAAACTATTTAATATCTTAATGATAATTGATTTATTTTATTAAAGTGTTTGAGTAAACAATTAAACTATAATTTAAAATGTGTTATAATAGAGATATAAAGGGATTTATTGTAATTCTATTCTAATGCTTTTTTTGATTTGCATTTCATTCGCTTGTCTTTTCTCCCATTAATTAATTTTAGAGATTGTCTCTCAAAGGCCAGGTATTAATGAGGAATTCATTGGCTAAAAAATTTATTCTCAATCGCGAATTTATTCAAAATTATGTGGGCTTTTCCAGTTTTCAAAGAGGCGAGAGCTATGCGACGAACAAAGCGATCAGCCAGGGGAAGTTAAAAAATCAGATTTTATCTGCTTTTTGCCAGGGACATGAGTTTGATCCTTATCGAGTTGAAGTAATTATGGATGCGCAGGGCATTCAGCAAAGCTATTGCTCCTGTCCGATAGGAGGCACAGGCAAATGCAAGCATGTGGCCGCCCTCTTATTGTCTTGGCTGGAAATGCCAGAGCTTTTTCCTCAATGGAAGGGATTAAAAGCCGATTTAGAAGAGTATGACGCTTCGGCTTTATTGGAGCTTATCGACTTATTAGAAGACAAAGTCGAAGGATCTCCCGAGATCATTCAAGCCTTTCACCAAAATTTGAAGAGCAGCCGCTCTCCTCGCTTAGCAAAGTACTTTCGGCGGATTGAAGAAGCTTTCCGCGTTTCGGAGTTTCCCTGGTATCATTCAGATGAAGGGGGCTTGATCGAGATAGCGTTTGCGCTGGAAAAAATTCGCTCAGATGCAGATCAGCTAGTGGAGGAGGGAGCGATAGAAGAAGGCGTGCGGGTTAATCAAGTTCTTATCCAGCACATTTTAAATTACCTCGATGAGCATGGCGATCCATGGGGAAGCCTAGCTAAAGAAGTTAAGGGAAGCGTGCAAAGCTTAGAGAAGGCTTTGAAGGAATTGCCGGAATCCCATCCTATGCGCTTGAGAGGACTTCAGGTTCTTTTTAGGTTGATTGAGGAACAACTCTATCGCGACTATGCTATTGGGGCAGAAGAGGCTAAGCGCGTGATTTTAGAGCGCGCCAATTCATCCGAGCGCGAACGGGTGATCTCTTGGATTCATGCCATTCAAGCTGCGTATCAGCCATCTTCCGACCGAGAAGGAGAGGAAAGCGGTCTAGAGGATTTTTTGATTGATCTGCAAAGGGATAAATTGGAGCCCGAGGTATATTTAAGCCATTATCGTCAGACAGGCCAGGTGCAGAAATTGGTAGATAGCTTATTGGCTTTAAAGATGCCAGAAGAGGCACTGCGAGCGGCAAAGCAACGGGAATACCTGTCTCAAACGCTGTCCATTGCTAATATTTTTCTGACACATGGACAAAAGGAGATGGCTGAGCAATTGGTCCTAGATTTCTTGAAGGAAAGATCGGATTTTCAATCTCTTCGTTGGCTAAAAAAATTTTATCAGGAAAACGAAAAACAAGAACAGGCACTGAAGTATGCATTAAAAGTTTTTTATGCTTCTCCGCAGTTCAGCTATTATCAAGACGTCCGAGATCTGGCTGAACCACTTGAACAATGGACACGCGTACGCCAAGAAATCCTAGAGCATTTAAGCGATCTCCACTATTCCCTTCTTCTTCTTGAAATTTACTTAGATGAAAAGGACCTCGTTCGGGCAATCGATGTTTTTAACCAACACCTGTTAAGGGGACAAGGGCTTTTCAAAGATATCCATTATACGCTATTGGCTTTGCGTTTGGCATCCGAAGCGCGACATAAGCATCCTCTGATAGCGCTTAAGATCTATCAGGATGCCGTGCAAGAGCTTGTCGAAGAGCGCAATCGGGAGAACTATCAAAAAGCGTGCGACTATCTTAAGTTGATACGCTCTATTTATAAAGATCTTCAACAAGAAGAGGGCTGGGAAATTTATTTTAAAACCTTTATGCAGGCTTTTCGCCGGCTTAAGGCTTTAAAGGATGAAATTCAACGCGCTGGCCTTTTATTTTGAAAGGTTGTAAGACTATCGTCGAAAGCATGAATGGCCTATAGGCAATAAGATTCCTTATTTGATGGTCTCTCTTAGGGGAAAATAACTTCAAATATAGGTTATGATGGGCTTTAATCCCCCTCTCTCAGGGCTTGTTTTCAAATTGCTAATTGCATTATGAGTTTCGACAACAAGCTCTCAATCGGAGAAGCCTATGACGGTAAGATTCAAGCCTACCCTTATTATTCTATTGATCTCGTGTTTATCTTGTTTCCTTGAAGAGAGCCTGATTGCAGAGAAGGGGGAGGGCGCTTTTCTTTACTCGCCCTATTTTACTTATACGAAGGCAGACCTGTCCTTGCTTGCCCACCTGGAATCTCCCAGAGAAATGAGCTGAAATGAGCTAAGCCGATGGGATAAGGAAACGTTTCATTTTATTTATCAAAATAAGGCCGAAGAACAGGCGTCCCGCATCGAAGCTTATCTTTGCGTGGCACAGCGGGAAGTCGCTTGCTTGTCCTATCGATTAAAAAAGCGTTTAGAAGGCTCGTTTGATCCGATATCTAGAAAAACTTTAGCGCTTTTTTTTCCTTTTTTACAGCCGGGACAAGAGCAAAATGAAGCGGAAAAAGATATCTATTCTGAGACCTTGGCTGATATTGTCATAGCCAAGATAAAGGCGCGATTACAAGAAGATTTAAGAAACAGCCGTCCTTATCCGATTAAAAAGGGAGAGCGCTATTGGGCGGGAAAAGAGCCCTTTTGGGGATTAGAGATCGGCTCTTGGAAGCCGTGGATTTTGCTGGCGGGAGATCAATTCCGCCTTGCCGCTCCGCCTGATGACAATTTGTTCTGGCAAGACCAAGTGCAGGCTGTCAAATTAGCATGCGATACCGCCGGCGAGGATAAGAAAAGGCTCGTCTATTTTTGGGCAGGAATCAGCCGAAAAGGTGCTTCGCAAAGCGGCGATTGGCTTAAGATTGCCAATGATTATATGTGGAACCAGCATATTCCGCTTGCTCAAATGCTGCTTGTCAGGGCTACTCTTGCCATGGGCATTGAGGATGCAACAATTGCGGCCTTTGATTCAAAGTACACCTATTGGGTCAAGCGTCCTTCTATGTTGGATAATCAATTGAAGACGTTCATTGCAGTACCCAATCATCCCAGCTATCCCTCCGGGCATTCCACTATTGCTTCTACTTCACGAGTCATTCTCGCCTATTTTTTTCCTCAAGCTCAATCGCTTTGGTCTGATTTGGCTCATGAGGCCGGTTGGTCGCGCATCTGGTGCGGGTTGCATTTTCCCATCGATGATCAAGTGGGAAAGGCATTGGGAGAAAAAATCGGGCAGGCGGCTATCCAGGCTATTCCGAATGATTGATTCAAATGGTCGAGCCTTCCATAAAAAGAAAAACGGTTTCCATTTCTTCCCGCGTCAATCCCCCATGATTGCCGTAAAAGCGGTGTTCAAAGCGGTCCTGCTCGTACCAAAAAACAGACTGGCCTTCATAAGGCAGGATGACCAGATTGCCTACCCGATTTAAAAAGGCTGAGGAAAGAGGCGAAGGACCAAGTAGCTTAGCTTTTATTAGCGCTTGAGTGCTGTATACCTTTGCTTTTCCTTCTAGGGCTTGCTCCAATAAAGCGTAAGTATCTTCAAACTGTTCTTCTTTAATATGCAGAAATAAATCGCGCGGCGATCCTGCGGGTACAAGCAGCTTTCCTTGTTTATTTGCCTGAATGGCTTCCTTGATTTGCGGCAGTTGCAGGTTAAGATAAAAAGTTTGCTGAGGAGACGTGTTCGTCTGTCCATGATCAGCCATCAATACAATCGCCGTTTGAGGATCTAGAAAGGCTGGATGATGACTGAAAGTCTTTTCCAATTCTGTAAAATACGATTCAATTTCTTGATCCACTTCTTTAGAATCGGGGCCATATTGATGGCTCTTGGTATCAATGTCGGATAGATATAAGAAGAAATACCCTCTCGATTGCTGCTTAAGCAATTCTGCGCATTTATTTAAGGCATCTGAAAACGAGCTGTAAGGAATGATACCAGCTCCTCGGCCTGTTGTTTGAGAGTAAGGGGAAAAGGCATAAGCATTATGATAAAAAAGATAAGACGGAATGCCGAATGATTGAAGATGCGTATATAAAGTCTTGCTAGGAAAAAACTGCTGATAGGCCAGGCCTGTTTGTTCCAATGACAATTCTCGCGAGTCTCCGGCAAAGGAAAAGCGAAAAGGAGAAATAATGGCATCGACTAGAGGCTCATAATAGTACCATTCATATAAGCCGCTTTGTCCAACAGGCAGCCCCGTATGCATGCAAGTGAGATGGGCAACGGTTGTGGAGGGAAATTGCGACGTCAGCTTGGAAATGATGCCTCGCTCTTTAAATCTTTTCAAAAAAGGAAGCTGATCGATATATTTGCCTAAAAAACGCCATCCAAAGCCATCAATAAATAATACCATCACGCGTTGATAAGTGCGGCATGTATCCGAAAGAACGTCACAAGGAAGGCCTTGGCCGGGCAGATGTCCTAAAAAAAGGCCTTTAATTGTTTCTGGAATCCGAGCAAAACAATAGCTTTCGTAAAGAGGCCGGCAAAAACGCTCCTCGAAAGAGGCTGTCTTAACTGCTTCAAAAGAGGCTTTATTAAACATACCGCCTTTATTCTTTAGAGTCCCCCTTCTATCTCAAAAAACAGAGACAAGCTTGGCTGTGCCCCGTCTTTTTCGACTATGAGTTCTTCCTGATTTTAAAGCAAATTCCTCTATTTGAATTTATCTTAAATTCTTTATTAATTTAATAAATTAAAATTTTATTTTAAAAATATTAACAGTATTTTAGTTTTTGATATAATGAAATTAATAGTGTTCGCGTTATTTATAATTAAATTAAAAAGTGAAACTATGTCTATTCAAAATAATCTTCAATCTATTGTGCGAGATTATACCTCTTCTGCTCCCTCTCCGACGGGCGTATCCTCACCTATTTTAGAGAAAGGCCGCTTGGGGTTGAATAGCCTCGATAAGGAATTAACCGAGAAAATTGAAACATTAATGGGGCATATCGGAGACACAGCTAAATTAGAAGGGGTAGAGGCACAAAAGGCGCAGTTGAGAGGGCAGATCAAGTCAGAGCTAAGAGAATTGAATAAGGAAATTTCTGCACGAATTGAGAATAAAGTAAAAGTGATCATGCAGCCGACTGAAAAGAAGGAAGAGCAGAAGGCCTTAATGAAAGCAAAATCGATGCTGGAGGCCTTGGATAAGCGGCTGGATTCCGTTCAATTAGAGGGCGTTGCGGTCTCGATTTTTAAGGAGCAATCGTCTTTTAAAGGGGATATGCAGAAAATTTTTGAAAAATTTGTCACTAGTTTTGTGGGTAAATTAATGGATAAGGTTCGCTCGCAAATTTATCATGGATGGACAGAAGTAGGCGTAAGTAAACGAGCGCATTATGATAAACAATTGGCCTTATTTGATAGCAAAGAGAAAAAATTAGAAGAGAAGAAGGAAGCCCTCCAAAACGGATTAAGCAAGAATCGAGAATATAGGAAATTGAGTGCAGAGAATGATAGAATGCAAGAGGAAATAGACAAAATTTCAAGTCGCTTACTATCAGGTAATTTAACGCCGAGCGAGACAGAAAGTTTAGGTAAGGAATTTGACCTCCTATTTAAGGAGCAAACAGGCGTGCTAGAGAAAAGGCGAGAGATGGAATTAGCCCATGCGGAGAAAATCAAGGAGCCGTTGCAAGACATACAAAAGGAATTAGATACGATAGCGTCTAAGAGAGTGGAAATTAAAAGCAAAATTGAGGGGATGGAAAAAGGCAAGCAAGCAGGCGTCAAGACACGGGCCCAGATGCAGGCTATAGGAGGGGAGCCCGCTACAATTATTGATGAATCGACTAACTCGACTTTGGATGGCATGTATTTATCGGCGGATAAATTTAGAGCCAAATTGAAAGAAGCAGGCGGGCAAATAGCGGTTGTTAGGTCCAATAATTTTGAAGCTGCCTTAAATTCCCAGGGAAATTTATTACCCGATCAGATCCAGACAATGAAGGAGGCGTTGAAAGGCGCACAGGCTGCCGTGGTTAGATATACCAGGGATAAAGGAGAAGAAGGGAAAGAGGTCCTTTCTGGATTTAAAGTTCAGCAAGGTCAAGTCGATGCCCTTCGCGAGTCATTAGATCCCTTAACGAGCAATGGATGGGTGATTACCGATTCGGATGAAAATGGAGACGTTTTCATTTTCCAACACAAAGATTTAGAGGCATTGAGCAGAGTGGACACCGTTTTAAATTCCGACGGAAATTTAGCGGCAGATCAAGTCCAGACAATAAAGGCAGCTTTAGAAGGAACGAACGCCAAGCTGGTTAAATATGTCAGAGAGGGAGGAACGGAAGCCCTTTCGGGATTTAAACTTCCAGAAGATCAGATCGATTCTATTCTAGGTGCCTTAGACCCTTTAATCCAAAATGGATGGATAATTACCGCGGCTGATGAAAGGGGAGATGTTTTTATTTTTCAACAGAAAGATATGGATGAACTTGACGAGTGGTATAAAGATGAAAATATTCATTATGCACTGACAACTGAAGACATTAATTATCAGTTTAAAGAAGAGCCATTGACCGAAAAAACTTCAACGGGATTTGGCTTTCCCTCTTCTGCTTTAAAAAGCCCTTCTGCTGCCAAAACATTAGAGGAAATGGGAATTGCAGAAGCCGGTTTTACAAAGTATCAATTAGGAGAAAAGGTCTACTTTTTTCCGCAAGAAGATATGCAGGACTATGATAAATTCGCCGAACAAGGAATTCAATTAGCAGACAGTTATGAGTATAAAGACATTGACTTGGACAAAAAATCCAGTGGGGGAACGGTTATCCTGAGCAGCGGTAATGCGGGTGTCTATGAAATGCATAAGCGGGAAATGCTTGCCTATCTGATGCGCGGCATGGATGTCATGGGATTTAATTTTGCCGGCTATGGGGAAAGCAAGGGAGTTCCAAGCGGCGAGACTTTTAAAAAGAATATGGAAGCAGTCTATAATCATATTCAAAAGCATCATCCTGTCCCTGATGAAAAGCTATTATGCAAAGCCTTATGCATGAGCGGCGGTCCAGCGACATATTTGGCGGCCAAGCATCCTAAAATGAATTTGTTTTTGGACCAAACTTATGCCGATTTCAAGGAGATCGTTGCAGAACAAACCGAATCGACAATTAACGGGTTTGTAGGCAACTTAGAGAAAAAAGCAGAAGCTATTAAAACAGAAGAGCAAGCTCCCATAAAGGCAGAATTGCTTAAAATAAAGAAAAATTTGCTTCAATGGGCACATAGCCAAGTAGAAAATCTCGCTCATTTAGCAGCCAAGATCATTGCTCCTGCCTGGGAAACCAGCAAAGAAATCAGCAAGGTCGAGGGAAAAGTCGGATTGCTTTTTACTCGAAATGACTCACTTATGAAATTGGACAAGGAAATTTATAACAATTACCAGGCAATGACCAAGGCCGGTAAAGGGCATCAAGTCTCCATTATGGGAATGGAGGGGTTTCATGGCGATTCTTGGGTCTATGCCAAAGGTGGAGGGGTTGTTACGATAGATGCTGATTTTATTGAAGCGCAATTGCAGCAATATGAATCTCATTATGCCGATTATATAAAAGAGCGTGGCCTCAATCCCTTTAAAGGCTGTGTGGAAGAAATTATTGATCGCATGGGAAAGATTTCCGATTTAAGAGATAGTGAAGCGGTTCGGGGGCTAATATCTAAAATGGCAGAAAAATGGTTTCCCGATTATCCCGATTTCGGTAAAGAAAATATCTTGGCCTTCTTTCCCTTTAGAGATGAAGTGTATACAGGCCGTCAGCAAATGGATGGTTTCTTAAAGGGGAGTGGCCTGCGGGGATATATTTTTGTCTAAAATTGCTCTGCTTTTGCATTTACCGGCTGAGGTCTTTGTCTACTTTTGCTAGCATAAAATCAATAAAATGGCGAATTTTGGGCAACAGATAGCGATTTTGAATATAGCAGACGTAAATAGGGTAAATGCGTTGGCTGTACTGCGTTAAGACTTCTACTAGTTTTTGTTCTTTTAATGCCTCCTTAACCATATAGTAATGCAATTTTACTATTCCTAGCCCATCTAGTGCGCATGTTAACAAGGCATTTGCATCGTTTAGCCGCAAAAAAGGATCGATATGAATTTGCAAATTCTCTGCAAATTCTAAGACATCATCGGGTTGGCGCATGCTATGCGTTAAATAGCGATGCCCCACCAAATCCATTGGCTTCTTCGGAATGCCAAATTGCTCGAAATAAGCAGGAGAAGCACAAATAGCATACCGCGTTTGGCTAATCGTACGCTGAACAGCTTCCAATGGCCCCGGAATGGACATGCCCAGCACCAGATCAATTTCTTCCTTTGATAGATTGGGCACCCTTTCCGCTAATTCCAAGTCTACTTTCAAGCGTGGATAAGCGGCCAAAAACTCTCCTAAATGCGGGATCACATACTTTTCTCCAAAATAGCGTGCACAGATCACTCTAAGCGTTCCTGTTGGCTCTTTGCGTAAGGTCGACATCATGGCCTGCATCTCTTCCATAACTTGAAATAAGTGCTTGCAGCGCGCGTAGTAAAGCTCGCCCGCTTCCGTCAATCTCAAGCGTCGCGTCGTGCGCTCCATGAGCTTGACTCCCAATTCTTGTTCCAATAAAGCAATCTGCTTGCTAATTGCTGCCCGAGATAAATTCAGCTGATCGGCAACGGCAATAAAGCTATTGGCTTCTACAACTTTTACAAATAAGCTCAAGCGATCTAGCGAAGGCATGAATTGTCCTTTATTGTTAACTTAAAGTTAACAATGGTTTAATTATGGATGTATTGTAAATAACAAAATGAGGAATTATTCTTAAAGGAGTGTTTTTAAGGAAAGGGGAATATCATGTTTAAGGTGAAAGAGAAAGCGACGCTTTCTTTATTTTTGATCGTATTATTATTGGGATTTCCTCAATTGAGCGAGACCATCTATACGCCTTCTTTGCCGGATTTGGCCCATGCCCTCCAGGTAAATGAAAAATGGGCGGAATTTACGCTTAGTATTTACTTTATTGGGTTTGCCTTGGGCGTTTGTTTATGGGGCGTGGTATCGGATTATATCGGACGCCGTCCTGCGCTGCTGGCAGGCTTATCGATTTATTGTGTGGGGAGCTGGGGGTGCTATAAATCCTCTTCGATTGCCCTATTGCTGGGCTGGCGCTTCATTCAGGCTTGCGGAGCCAGTGCGGGATCTGTTGTGACCCAGACCATGATTCGCGATCTTTATACAGGGGCTAAGCGCAATCAGATTTTTTCAGTCGTGGGGGGGGCACTGGCTCTTTCGCCTGCTGTCGGCCCTTTGATTGGAGGGGGAGTGGATCAACTGGCCGGGTGGCGCGGAAACTTTGTCGTTTTAGTGGGCATGGGCCTGGCTCTCCTCAGCTACTGCTTTTGGGTTTTGCCTGAAACCAAAGAAGGAGAAAGAAAGGGAGGAATGCCGTTTAAAAGAGTGGCCGGTCAATTTTTGACTGATGGGAAGATTTGGGCCTATGCCATCTTAATTGGAGCTTGCAACGGCATAATTTTTAGTTATTATGCTGAAGCGCCCTTTATTTTTATTGAATGCTTGGGTTTCACTCCTGGACAATATGGCTTGTTTGGAATGGTTCTTGCCTTGGGAAGCATAGGAGCCTCTGTTCTTTCGCATCGCCTGAACCGACAAGAAATGAGTGGAGAAAAGATCATCCGGTTAGGCTGCTATTGTGCAATGCTCGCTTCAATCGGATTGACAGGGTGGGCATATCTAGGCCTTTTGCAGGAAGTCAACTTTGTTCGCTTAGGTGCCATTCTTGTTTTAATTTGCCTGTTATTTTTTGGAATCGGATTGATTATTCCCAATGCCTTGTCTCAGGCGCTGACGGATTATCGAGAGACCATGGGCACGGCTGGAGCACTTTTTGGTTTAGCTTATTATTTCCTTATTGCCGGATTGACCTTTTTAATGGGGTATTTGCATAATGGGAATGTCGAGCCTATGCCCCTCTATTTTCTCTTTTTAGCTGCTGTGATGACCGCCACTAGCTACGGCTTAAAAAAGAGAAGAAGGAGGGACATTCAAACAGCCTAAAGCTCCCAACAAGTCACTGCAAGAGCAAGGTTTTTGCGTTCACTTGCCTAGGAAAATATTAAAATCCATAATAATCGATATTTGAGGGTATTTTCTCCTATCTCTTCTTAGGAGAAAAGAATGCGAATCTAGGTCATTAGCGGTTTTAATCCATCCTCTAAGCCATTGGAAACTTGGGAACATCCTTAGGAAAAAAGAATTTGCATTCCGATTAAGATAAAATTTTAATAAATTATTTTTTAATATTTTAAATATGTTTGTGACTGTATCAAATCAATAGTAAAGTGTTTTCAAATAATTGAAATTTAAACAAAAAAAGGGTATAATAATTTTATTCTTAATAGAACAATTTTGATTAATGCTCAATCTAGGCAATAGACTTTGCAACCACTCCCAAGAAGTATAGTCAAGAGCCCTATTCGAATGCTTTTTCCTTGGAAAAAATAGCATCTTACGGGGAAAAAGAATGCGAATTTAGGTCATTAGCGGTTATAATACACCCTCTAAGAGGGGATATTAAAATCCATAATAACCTATATTTGAGGTTATTTTTCTCTTAGGAGGCAATAGGGGAGAACGGGCCATATTGAGTGAATATTGCCTGTTCTTTCCTATCGCTTCCTAGGGGAAAAGAATGCGAATTTAGGTCATTAGCGGTTATAATATACCCTCTAAGGCCTAGGGCTTCTAGATTTTTGACTTTTTAAATTAGAATCGCTAAATTATTCCCTAACTTATGGATGAGCTTTTGTTTGAAAACAAGGCTATTGAATTAGAAAGGCCTAGCATTTAAATTTAAGCCCTTTCTTAATATTTTCAAGTATTTTTGTAACAATCAGTAGAGAGGATTTATGAATAACGAGACACAATTACGCTTAAAAGGAATAGAAGAAAGGCAACTTCATATGTTGAGGTATCTTTGACTTGGCTTCTAAGGAAGCGCGAGTAAAGGAATTAGAAACATTGATGGAAGAGGGCGATTTTTGGAGTCATTCCGAACAAGCCCAGGCTGTCATTAACGAATGCAATCAGCTGCGGGCCTGGACAATGCCCTATCAGGATTTAAAAAGGCGTTTTGAAGATGTCAAAGCCTTATTGCCCGAGGCCTTTGAATTAAATGAACAGGCCTTGATTGATGAGCTATTAGAGCAATTGGATCAAATTGAAAAACAACTGAGCGATCTTGAGGTCAGAAGAATGCTGTCTGGTGAAATGGACGGCAAAGATTGTTACTTGACAATCAATTCTGGAGCGGGAGGGACGGAAGCGTGCGATTGGGCTCACATGCTTTCCAGAATGTATCAACGATGGGCTTCTAAGCGCGGTTGGAAGGTGGAGATCATTGATTTTGTTGAAGGAGAGGTCGTCGGCTTAAAGAGCATCACGTTGCGCTTTCAAGGCGGCTATGCGTATGGCTATGCCAAAGCTGAAAAGGGCGTGCATCGCTTAGTTCGCATTTCGCCCTTTGACAGCAATGCCAAAAGGCATACGAGTTTTGCTTCTGTAGATGTGTCTCCCGAAATTACAGATGATATTCAAATCGAGATTAGGCCGGAAGATCTGAGAATTGATACTTACCGTTCCTCGGGAGCGGGAGGTCAGCACGTCAATAAAACCGATTCTGCTGTTCGCTTAACTCACTTGCCTACTGGAATTGTAGTCTCATGCCAAACTCAGCGAAGCCAAGTGCAGAATAAAGAAGCGTGCTTCCAAATGCTGCGTTCAAAGCTATATGAGTTAGAAGTAACGGAGCGCGAAAAGGCTCTTAATTCCCTGAAGGGAGAAAAGATGGAAAACGCTTGGGGAAGCCAAATCCGCAATTATGTTTTCCAGCCTTATACTTTAGTAAAGGATACCCGTACTAAAGTGGAATCGGGAAATATTCAAGCCGTTATGGATGGGGAAATCGATGAATTTGTTAACGCTTATTTAAAGGAGTTTGGCTAATGGAAGCGGAAAATAAACCAGAGAATGAAGAAGATAATAAGCCAGCTGAGATTATTCCGGGCGTAGAACTTCGCTATACGGAGCTGGGAGACGCCACGTATCTGAAGGAATGGCTGATGGAGCCTGGTGTGTTGCGCTGGTTTCCTATGGAAGACGAAGTTGAAATCGATGATGCTGTCATGCGTTGGATTGCCTTTCATCGCTATAAATGCAGCTTGACCATTCTAGTTAATGGGGTTCCTTGTGGAATGGCCACGCTTTATCTGCAGCCTTATCGTAAGCTGGCTCATCAATGCGAGTTTGGAATCATTGTCGGAAAGGGATTTCGCAATCGAGGCATTGGCACTTATCTGATGAATAGCATTATTCATTTGGCAAAAGAAAAATTTAAAATCGAACTTTTACATCTGCAGGTTTATGCGGAAAATCCTGCTATGCGTTTGTATAAACGCTTTGGTTTTAAAGAATTCGGCCGTCAGGATGCGTGGATAAAAGAAGGCGATCGCTATGTCGGACGTGTTTTTATGGAGAGATTTTTATAATTTTTTATGTTTTACGATCCAAAACAAGCTTTAACATTTCAAGAGCAGCTCGAGAATAGAGTAGGAATCAAGCTGCATTTAAAAATTAATGATAATCGCTCAACCATGCTGAGTGTAAAATGGGAACCGGATTGCACCAAGGTATCTTTGCATCGCATGTTCTTGCAAGCTCCGCATAATATTATGCAAGAGCTCGCTTGTTATCTCAAGGGAGAGCATAAAAAAATAGGTCCCAGCATTAAGGCCTATATTGAAGACAACTTGCAAAAACTCGACTATTCTCACGAGTTGGATTTAAGCAAGCTCCAAACAAAGGGACGCATCTATGATTTAAAGCAGATTTACTGCAATTTAAATCAGGAATATTTTGATCAATCGTTGAAGCTGCATATCACATGGTTTGGCAATGCGCGCCGCAGGGCATGCAGCCGCATTACCTTTGGTTTGTATCATGATCCGCTCAAACTTATTAAAATTAACCGTTTGCTTGATAATAAGCATTTTCCTGATTATTTTGTCTCGTATGTCGTCTATCATGAGATGCTGCACTATGTCTGCCCCACTTATGTGGATAAAAATGGGTTAAAACATATTCACAGTAGGGCATTTAAGGAACGCGAAAAACAATTTAAATACTATTCCCAAGCACAACAATGGATTCGAGATAACCAGTGCTATTTATTTAATTCTTCTTGTAACTTTTAATTTCTTAAGGATCATTCATGGCAGGTCATAGTAAATGGGCAAATATTAAACATCGCAAGGGTAAAGCCGATGCTAAGAAAGGGAAAATTTTTTCTCGCATTGCGAAGGAAATTATTAGCGCGGTTAAATTAGGCGGGCCGGACTTCAAGAGTAATCCTCGCCTGCGCCTAGCCCTTCAAAAAGCGCGTGCGGCGAATATGCCCAACGAAAATATCGAACGTAATATTAAGAAGGCGTCCAGTGCAGATCAAGCCGATTACCATGAAATGACATATGAGCTTTATGGGCATGGCGGGGTGGGTATTGTCGTTGATGTCATGACGGATAATAAGAATCGCATCTCTTCCGAAATGCGTATTGCTACAAACAAACGTGGAGGGACGATTGCAAGCCCCGGAGCGGTGACATTCAATTTTGACCGTAAAGGGGTCATCCAGATCGCCAAAAAAAATGCCATAGAAGAAGAGCTTTTTTTAGCTGCTTCCGAAGCTGGGGCTGAAGATTTCGAAGCGACGGACGAGATGTATATTATTACGACCGATCCTGCACATTTGTATACCGTCAAGGATGCCATCAATCATTTGGGATTCGCCTGCGAAGAGGCGGAATTGGAAATGATTCCAAAATCCTATGTCGAATGCGATACGGAAACGGCAAAAGAGAACTTGGCCTTAATTGATTGGTTAGAAGAGCTTGAAGACGTCGATGCCGTTTATCATAATATGAAAATTCCAGATGAGCTTCAGTCAGAAGAGGCTTAGGCGCTCTTTTTTACATGCATCATACGCTTCGCTTAACATCTTTTACATCGACCAGCTTGCTGGCCGCCGCTAATTATTTTGCTGATTATCCAGGAACATGCTTGCTTTATTCCGGCGGCAGCCTGGATTCGGCAAAGCAGTCTTTCTTGGCCCTTTTCCCTTATGAAAGCGTGAGTGTGAAGGAGAGAGAGATAAGATGGCAAAGCGGAAGAGAGGCCCAGCATTACCGCTTTTCTAATCCCTGGGAAGGCCTTCAGGAAGTATTTTTCTCCCGCCTTGGCACACAGGCCGATTCTTATGCTTTCGGCTTTCTAGGATACGAAATGGGCGCATTCGCCGATCCCGATAAGCCTTTGCCTTATTTGCAGGCGGATTATACCCCTGATGCCTATTGGGAGCGCTGCGCGCTTGTATTAGTGTACGATCACGCCTCCTCGTCAGCCACTGTCATTTTGTCTGCCTTTGCGATGCCCCTGCTGCAAGTGCATGAGCGGCAATGGATGGAGCGTTTATCAATTCCTGAGGGATGGCAGGCGTTTAGGGAAAGCAAGGCTGCTGTTGACGATAAGCAGCGCCCGGCCGGTCCTTTATCTCTTCGCCCTTTTCTTAATCGCAAAGACCTTTATTTAAATCAAATTGAACAAGCCAAGGAATGGATACGGTCGGGAGATGTCTATCAAGTCAATTTGTCCCAATCTTTCATTTTTGATGGCATCAGGAGGCCTTTTGATGTCTTTTCTCAAGTCTCCCAGCTCAATCCGGCTCCTTTCTCTGCTTATTTGAATAGGTCGGATTTTTGCCTGGTTTCCACTTCTCCCGAGAGGTTTTTGCAAAAAAGAGGAAATCGTTTGGAGACTCGGCCGATCAAAGGAACGATTCAAAGAGGAAAAAGTATAGAAGAGGACGAATCTCTCAAGCGCCAGCTTTTGGCATCGCCTAAAGAGAGAGCCGAGCTTTTGATGATTACAGACCTAATGCGCAATGATTTGGGAAGGGTAAGCGAGACTGGCAGTGTAGAAACGCCGGAGATTTGGCGTTGCGAGGCATATACAAATGTTTTTCATCTTCTTTCCCTGGTGCGATCTCGCGCCAGAAACGAGCTCACTTCTTTGGAAATCATTCGCGCTTGTTTTCCTGGCGGCTCAATCACCGGATGCCCTAAATTAAGGGCGATGGAAATCATTCAAGCATTAGAGAAAAAGCCGCGAGGCGCTTATACGGGCTCTTTAGGGTACATGACCGGAACAGGCGATTTCGATTTGAATATTGCCATCCGTACCCTTGTCTTTAAGGGCAAGAGCATTTACTTGCAATTAGGAGGAGGAATAGTCATTGATTCCAGTCCCGAGCAAGAGTATCTAGAGACTTTATTTAAAGGCGAATCTCTTTTTAAAATTCTTGGAAATGCTCTCTGAAGTCATAACGGTTTCTAGTTTGAAATTCTCGAATTAATGGAGAATTTGCCCCTTATTGAGAAGCTTATGCGGCTCATATGCAAAAAAGCTAGCCTTAATAAAAATAAATCTTTATTGAAAAAATTTTTGTTATAATTTAATTTCCATTTTAATATTTTATTTGCTGGAAAACATGGGATAATTAAAATGTTATTTTTTTATTATTAAATAATAGCGAAATTAAACATCATGACAGTTCCAATAGCAAATCTTGTTAGTTCTCCTCTTACCCATGATTTCAAAACTTCCCTATTTTTAGGCTGTTGGAAAAATGCGGGACGTCAAGTCTCCCTTTACCATTCAGATCAAAATTTATGGGCTTTTATTCAGTATTCCGATGGATCAAGGCATACGTTAAGTACGAAAGATTGGACACTAAATGATTTTATTAAATTAGCTTTCCCGGAAGAAAATTTAGCGAATGCAGATCAATTAATTTCAAAAGTCAAGGCAATTGCGGAGAAAAATCTGTTTCAAGTCATGCTTTGCTATAATGTCGTAATGGAGAAATATAAAGAGAAATTAACTCTTCGCCCGCTAAAAGAGAAAGAGGCTATTCATCAAGCCATTCATCGCATGAAGGATGAACAAAAAAATTGGCTTTACTCTCTGATAGAGGCGGATCTAAGCTCTTATCTTCCCCTGGAATCCGATCAGAAAGAATTCAAATTCACTTTAGATCTATACAAAGAAGAAGACGCTTTCTTTGCCTCTTTGCTTAGGTTTTCAACTGAGAAGCCTTCAGGTAAATGCTCTGTTGTCAAGCTAGCCCTTTGCGCTTTTTCTTATGAAGCCTTAGGCAAGATTGAGCAGGCCGTAAATGGCTATTTCGCGCTTTTCCATTATCATTATGTTTTGAGGGATGAAAAAGCGGCTGCTAGTTGCTTATTAAAAGCCGTTTCTTTAATCGATAGCGCAGGAAGTGATTTAGAATGGGCGCATTTTCTGGAGAAAATTCCAAGGGAGGATTTGATTCAATTGGCGGACATCTATCCTGAGCCTAGGCTGAATCAACTGATTTTGCAAAAAGATGCGGTACGGCTCTCTTTTGAAGAGTGCTTGAGGGCATTTGAATTGCCTTCTTCTCAAAGACAAACAAATTGTTTTATCTCTTTTTATGAAAAGGATGAAACCATTCAGACTTGGTTAACGAGTAGTCTTATTCCCGATTTGGAAAAGGCGGGTATCGAGACGCTTTCCGCTCTTGGCTACATAGGATTAAGAGAAATATATAAAGAACCTGTTGGGGTATCTGAGCTAATTAGAAAAAGCGATCAAGTCCTTCTTCTTTGTACGACAGAAATGAAAACTATTTGCGATCAATATAATAAGACTTTTAACGGGATGACACAGCAAATACGGCTGGCAAAAGAGCGCTGGAAGGATATAAAATCGATTTTTGCTCTCGTCTTAAAGGGAAATAAAGATACTGCGGTGCCTTTCGGTTTTTTGGACTTGATCATGCCATGCGAAGAGGATATTTTCTCTCATTATTATATAAATCTTTTTAAATTATTGGCCAGTATGCGCGGCATTCTAACGCAAGAATTAAACCAATTAAGCGAGCGATTTGCCTCTCAAGCGAATATGATTAAAAAGGGAGTGATAGATACAGCTGCAGTTGCTAAATGGAAAGAAGAACAAGCTGCCTGGAAAAAAAAGGCGGTCGATCAATCGATCAATCGAGTGGCAGACAAGATTCAGACTTTTGTTGTCCCCTCTTCCGCTGGGCATTTTATTGGTCGTGAAAAGGAGCTTGAAAAAATTACTCAGCTTGTTGCCAATCAAAGCGCCTCGCGCATTTGCTTGACAGGCATGGCGGGAGTAGGGAAGAGCGAACTGGCGAGCCAATATGCGCACCGCTATCGGACTCAATATGATTTTATTTACACCATCAAAGCAGACTCTTGCGATAGCCTTATTCAAAGTTTTTTAGCCCTGGCCAATGAACTAAATATTCCGAGCGGGAACACTGAAGAACGCTTAAAATGGCTCAAATCAACTCTTGAGAAATGGAGCATTTCCTATCTTTTAATTTTGGATGGAATGAATACGCATGCGGTTTTTGAGATGCTTAGCAAGTATTTGCCCAATCGCAATGGGTGTTTGCTGCTGACCTCTCGTTTACCCGAATATTCCAGACTCCTAGAATTTGAATTAATTCAAATCCAATCCTTTACCACCTCTGAGGCCACTCAATATCTTAAAGAGTTCTATTTACATGCAGATGAAAAGGAGATTTCACGCTTAATTCACTATTTCAAGGGCCATCCCTTTGCTCTTCATTTGGCAGTGGAGTATATGCAAGCCCATTCTTTGACTGTGCGTGCTTTCAACGACCATGTGACTCAATATGGCATAAAGATTTTTGAAGACTCGATAGATCAGACTGGAGGACATTCCAATAAGCTTTTATCTCTTTGGAATACAAGCTTGCAAGAGATACAAAAAGAATCAATCATGCCTACAAAGCTGCTCTATTTTCTTTCTTTCTTTGGGGAAGAGGCCATACCATTAAAGATGATTGGACATTGGCAAGAAACTTATTATTCCTCTTATATATGCCTTGATGTATCTTGCTGGATAAAAGATCTTTTGGACTATTCTTTAATGCATAGCCCCGCTCCTAATTCTTTCGTCATTCCGCCTTTACTCCAAAGCCTCATGCTCCATTACCTTTCAATAGAAGAGCGCTATGAAACGGCTATTCAAGCCTCCAGACTAATTCTGACGTTCAGGCCTTCTCAAAAAGGAAATTCCCGCCTGTTGCAATTCAGCAGTTCTCATTGCAAGGCGATTGCTCAGCATCTGTCCTCTCTTAAACGGTCTTTTGTAGAAGAAGACAATCAATGGAAGACATTAGATGGCCTGCAAAAAGATTTGGAATCGCTCCTTTAAATAGGCTTAATTTCCAGCCTTCAGGAGCAGCCAAAATAAGCCACTTGATTGAGTGCAACACCGATTCGAAAAAAGAGGATTCACTCAATCAATTGGCAAGCAATTAAATAAACTCAAAATTCAGGCTAGGAGCTCTTTATAGAATGGCTCTTAAAAAAATGTCATAAAAACCCCCTTACTTGAAATGCAAGGAGGCTGTAAGATCTTGTCTTCATTGATTCAAATTGAGGCAAAATGGGCTGGATTCAAAATATAGGATATATGCAACAAGTGCTGTGGGATGTGGGATGTATGCGTGTCAGTTCTTATTTTCCACAGGAAAATAGGCGCTCTTGGCAAATGTTTGAAAGAATTACCCAGATTGCTCTTGGCGCCATGGGACTGCTTTATACCTTGGACTTCTTTTCGCCTTTTCTTCCGTTAACATTTAAAGCTGCCATTCAAGGTATTTTGACACCTTTCCTGGGTTGCTTATGCATCAGCTTGATTTTGGGAGTTTTGAACCGAGGATATCAATCAACGGCGAGGCCTTGTATGGCTACCTCGTTAAGGATCCATAACAGACAAGCGCTCCCTCTTTCTATAAGTCACGACAATAGATTATCGGATCCAACATCAGAAGCAATTATTCTTGTTCAAGCACCTCGGGTCGTCTCAGAAAACACAACTATGAGAGAGAACACCGTGGAAAAGCCCCTACGTGACGAGGCAATTCATCCTCCTATCAGCGATAGCGCGCGAATTGGATCTCAAGAAGGGCAAGCCTGCAAGGCCTCAAGAGAAGATAAGTGCGTCGAAACGGATATGACTAATAGAAAAAGAAGAAAAGTTAAAAAATTGCAAAAGGTTGCCAGGTGTTTACTGCCAGAATTTGAAGAAGTGGCGAGGCAGGAAGGACTGTGTTAGAAGAAGACAGGTGGGTCTGCCTAAATGGAGAGTGTGTGCGGGAGGCGGATGCCCGTGTGCCTGTTACTGATCGCGGGTTTCTGTTTGGTGATGGAATTTTTACCACGATAAGAATAAATGAAGGCAGAATCGAATTTCTTTCAGCCCATCTTGCCCGCTTATATCAGCAATGCCGACAGCTCAATATGGAGCCGCCGCTTATTCCTTTTGAATGGATCGGAGAGCTGATCCGAAAAAATCAAGCGCTGCAAGGGACCTGGCGCTTAAAAATTGTCGTGACGGGCGGCAATGATTCCGCTTTGCGGCTGCCCCGCCGGCAAGCAGGCCTCGTGCTCTTGACCATTAAACCTTATCGCTTTGAAGTCTTTTCTCCCGTTCGTTTATGTCTTTTCCCTTATCCTGTGGTTCGTCCTCTTGCTGCCTGCAAAAGCTTAGCCTATTTAGACCGCTTGGTTATTCAAGAGTATGCGTGCCGCCAAGGCTATGCAGATGCCATTGTGTGCGATTGTAAAAATCATCTATTAGAGACCGCTTTTTCTAACCTTTTTTGGCTAAGCGATGAGACATTATTCTTTCCAGATCCTGCGCTTCCCTATCTTCAAGGCATTTTATTAAACCAATTCCTCCCTTATCTGAAAGCAAATATTCAATTTTTGAAGGCGCGCCTGGAGGATATTCCCTCTGACGCTGTTGTTTATTTATGCAACGCCTTAACCCATATCCGTCCTGTCATCGCAATTGGAGAGCGTTCTTTTGGCCGGCTAAGCCAGACGGAAAACCGGCTGCAACAAGCGATCTTTGAAGCTTTGCAGCAAGAAGTTGTTTAAGACCGGAATCAACAAAATTTTATGCTGTATTTGGAATTCTCGATTTTGTATGCTTAATCCTTATTGATTATTAAAGAGACTGTTATGACAAAAAATAAAGACAAAAGCGCGATTAACCCTGTAAGAGAAGAAGATTTTCCAGAATGGTATCAACAAGCCATTAAGGCTGCAGATTTGGCTGAAAATTCGCCCGTACGCGGCTGCATGGTCATTAAACCTTGGGGATATGGGATTTGGGAAAATATTCAGCGTCAGCTCGATGATCGAATTAAGGCGACAGGACACGAGAATGCCTACTTTCCCCTTTTCATTCCTTTAAGTTTCTTTGAAAAAGAAGCCGCCCACGTCGAGGGCTTTGCAAAGGAATGTGCAGTTGTCACCCATCATCGTCTGGAAGAAAAAAATGGACGCCTCATTCCTTCGGGTGAATTGGAAGAGCCGCTCGTTGTGCGTCCGACTTCTGAGACGATCATCGGCGACTCCTTTTCCCGCTGGATCGAATCTTATCGGGATTTGCCTTTGCTGATCAATCAATGGGCCAACGTCGTGCGTTGGGAAATGCGCCCGCGGATTTTTTTGCGGACGACTGAATTTTTGTGGCAGGAAGGCCATACGGCCCATGCCGCCCATGAAGAGGCTGTGGAAGAGACGTTGAAGATGTTGGAAGTCTATCGTTCGTTTGTTGAAGATGTGCTTGCCATTCCCGTCATTGTAGGAGAGAAATCTCCAGGGGAGCGCTTTCCTGGTGCGCAAAATACGTATACATTGGAAGCCATGATGCAAGATCGCAAGGCGCTTCAATCTTGTACATCTCATTATTTAGGTCAGAATTTTGCTAAAGCGTCCAACATACGCTTCAGCAACAAGGAAGGCCAATTGGAATATGCCTATACAACCTCTTGGGGAATGACGACGCGCTTAATCGGAAGTCTGATCATGTGCCATGGAGATGATGACGGCATTCGCCTTCCGCCGCGCATTGCCCATAAGCAGATCGTCATTATTCCAATCATACCCAAGCCGGAGCTGGAAGCAGATATTCTCAGCTATGCTGAACGCTTGGCAGAAGATCTAAGAAAGCAAGTTTTCTATGGCAAGCCTGTGAGCGTCCACATTGACAAGCGCGATAAAAGGGGCGGAGAAAAAAGCTGGGAATGGATTAAAAAAGGCATTCCGTTGCGCTTGGAAGTGGGTCCCCGTGATTTGGAATCCCAAGCAGTCATGGTTTCTAGACGCGATCAAGGGGTCAAAGAGAAGCAGTCCTTCTCAATCGGTCAACTTATTGAGCAAGTGGTTCCTATGCTGGAAGAGATCCAGCAAAATTATTACAATGAAGCAAAAGCCTATCGCGATGCGCATATCTACCGCCATATTGAGAACTTCGAGCAGATGCGCGAGTTCTTTACGCCGAAAAGCGAAGAAAAGCCGGAGATTCATGGCGGATTTGTGCTGGCAAAATGGTGCGGCGATCCGGCGACGGAAGAGATGCTGGCAGAGTTAAAAGTGACGATCCGCTGCTTGCCGATCGAGCAAAGCGGGACGAAAGGGCGATGCGTCCTAACGGGCAGAGAAGCCACACTGGATGCGATTTTTGCCAAGTCTTATTAATCTTTAGGGCCTCTTAAGCCTAATAACCTGATTTTGGCATTTTTTCTCTTTGACGCAGTCCAAAGGGCAAAAAATGCCAAATCAGGTTGATAAATTAAAATAAGTGCCTATCCTTTCTATGACAGCCTGTCTTCTTCCGCATTGAACGGACAACAGACTAAAGGGCGGGAAGGACAAGCTGTCCAATTTTAACAGGATTGAATAGTAAAATAAGGATAATAAGGACAGCGTATTTTAAGCGTGAAAATAATGCTTGGTAAGAATAGGGCCGCTTTAATGAATGAATCGCTTAAAGCAGCACTTGCATTTTAGCGTACAAAAATCCAATGTTGGCGGACATGGCTGCTTTCGGAAAGGGTTTTCTGAATTTTTAAAGGATCGCGAACGCTTTTTAAGTCTAAGTCCAACTTTTCATCCAGTTTTTGCTTGTCATTTTGCAACTGTTCCCATATAGGTGGAGAAAAGTTATTGGAATCTTCAACATAATTTTTAAGTTGATCGGGAGTTAAAGCCAATTCTTCCAGAAGCAGCTGATATTCGCGCTCCAATTTTTCCATGTTAATGCTAATTTCTTGCATTTTTAATTGGGTCTGTTGAATTTTTTCTTTTAGCTTTTTTTCTAAAGACATATTAACCCTTAATAAAAAATTCAAATTCAATTATATAATTTATTTTAATTTATTACAAGTGATTTTGATATGAGAGCGTGTTATTTTCTTATTCTTGCGAGCAATGCTATTATTGGGTGGATTTCCATTGGATTAATTTGCCGTTTACTTTTTTATTCGATTATTCCCAGCAAGCAAGAGCGCTTGCGTCAATTGATGACAGAGAAGGCTTTGGCGGAAATAGGGACGGAGCAGAATTTAGCTGAGAAAATAGAATCCATTGATTTAGAAGAAGAGGTGGCTCCTATTTTAGATCAGCGCTTAGAAGCACTGGTTGATCAATTTCGTTCGCAGATTCCAATGGCAGGCATGTTTTTGGCAGGCCCTTTTATCGAGCGCTTTAAACTTAAGGCGAAAGTGGAAATTTTAAAGGCTTTACCTTCTATTAAGAACAATCTGATCCAAAAAATTGAACGAGAATTTGATTTAAAGAAGTTGGTGAAAGCCAAAATTGATGCCTTAGATCTTGAAGCAGCAAGCGCCTCTATCTATAAAGAGGGGAGAAAAGAAATTTTTAAATTGCAGGGATTGGGAGCTTTGATCGGGTTATTTCTTGGATTGGTGGAGTTGGTCCTTTTGGCTTGGTTCTGCTGACAGAGGAAATAAAAAGGAGCCCAAAGCAGCAAGAGACAGGAGCAGGATGACAATGCCCAACGTTAAAAGCGTGGGAATCTCGACGACATCGTGAAGGAGCATTTTACAACCGATAAAGCCCAAAATTAAAGCCAATGCGTAATGCAGTAAATAAAAGCGGTTCATGAGGCTTTCCAACACGAAAAATAACGCCCGCAGTCCTAAAATCGCTAAAATATTGGATGTATAAACAATAAAAGGCTCTGTTGTAATCCCCAAAATGGCTGGAATGGAATCAATGGCGAAAACCAGGTCCGCTAATTCAATTAAAACCAGGACGAGCAAGAGAGGCGTGGCGAGCCATTTTTGATTCTGTTTAACGAAAAAACGCTGGCCATGAAACTGAGAGGTTAGAGGAATCCAAGATTGCAATACGCGATAGGCGAAATTTTTCTCAAATTCAACTTCTTTTTCCTCTTTGAAAGCCAAGCGGATTCCCGTAATAATTAAAAAGGCTCCGAAAACGTAAAAGATCCAATCGAAATGCTGGACGAGGGCAATGCCTCCCCAAATTAATAGGCCGCGCATGATGATGGCGCCTAGAACCCCATAAAACAGCACTTTGTGTTTGCTGCGATCCGGCACATTGAAGTGGGAGAAGAGGAGAAGAAAAATAAAAAGATTATCGACGCTAAGGGATTTTTCTAAAAGATAGCCTGTCAAAAAAGTAAGCGCAGGATCCGGGC
This sequence comes from Candidatus Protochlamydia phocaeensis, assembly GCF_001545115.1. Lineage (NCBI taxonomy): Bacteria > Pseudomonadati > Chlamydiota > Chlamydiia > Parachlamydiales > Parachlamydiaceae > Candidatus Protochlamydia > Candidatus Protochlamydia phocaeensis. The sequence continues at coordinate 10,289 of NZ_FCNU01000019.1, read as the reverse complement.
CAAAAGCAAAGTAAAGCCAGACGTTAAACAAAAGGGCCAAGGCAATCCAAGCGGCCGATGTCAGAAGGGCTTCTTTAAATGAAATGGCATGCGGTTTGACATAGGCATGCCAAAGATCGAATCCTAAAATGAGGAAAATGACAAAGTTGAATCCAATCCAATGCCATGTCTCAACAATCATCGTCTACTCGGCAGGCTGGGTATAATGGCACATGCATCGAATCTCTTGCGTATCTTTTAAAGGTTGATAGCGGAAGTTTTTATGAGCGGGAATGTCCCCTTTAACTAAAATCGCTAACCGCTTTTTATTGTGTTTTCCTAGAAATTGCTGAGCCATATCTATGCATTCGTCATATGTCAAGTCTTCAAATCCTTGGCGGCGTTTCTCTATCCAATCGAAATCCGCTTCATAAACAAAGGTCAAAGTACTAAGCAGATCGCCCATCTCCATCAAACTTTGCGGCGGCTGTTTGATGGTTGTAAGAAGAGCTTGGCGAATCTTTTCAAATTGCTCTTTTGTTAGCTCACTTTTTGCCATTTCTTGTAGATAACTTTCAATAAATAATTCGAATCGGGCCAATAAATCGCGTGGATCATGGGTATGGGATTGGACGGAAAAGAAACTAAATAAGTGTTTATCGAATATTTCAGCGCTATTATGAACCAAATATCCTGTTTGCTGCTGAGTCCGAAGGGTGGCATAAAAGGCACTGGTCATCGCTTGAGAAAGAATCTGCTGGGCCGCACGCTTCTTAAAAGAGAAGTCCGGTGTAGTTATGCCTAAGATGGCGGCATGCGCGGGCGTATTGACAGCAAGCTCAATGAAAAACGGGCCTTGTTGGTCAGGCAGGGCAATAATGCGCTCAATGGGGTGCTGCTCTTTTGGAAAAGGGCTGTTGGCCAATGCCGTGTGAAGCTTGTCCCATGCCCGAAGCGCCTGTTCTTTTTCCACATGGCCATAAAAGAGGCTGCGGATAAAGGCTTGATCGTACAAATGCTCGAGATAGTCTAAGAATTGCTTATAAGAGAGTTCTTGGAGAGCGGCTACTTTTTGAGAGTGAGTGGAGTGTCTTTCATAAATAAGGCTTTGAAATAGTTTTATTCCTTGCTGGAGAGAGCCTTGGCATCCCTCGTTTTGATACTCTCTCAGGCAGGCTTGCTTCAGGGTGTGAAAAAGCTGCTCGGATGGCCGGCATGCCTTTAGCTTTTGCAAGATGGCATCAAATAGCTGTTCGGCATTATCGCTATACCCTTTGATGGTAAATAGCAGGCCTTTTCTTGTTTCTTTTACTTCGTATTCAAGACCGGCAATTTGAGCGGGATAGCAGAATGGATTGAGGGCTTCCTGCAAACATTTAGTATAAAGGTCCGTTAAGACAGCTTTGAGGGGATTGCCTTGATCAATTTCGGGGGATTGAATCTCAAACGACCACACGGTTTGCGGCAAGCCAAAATAAGCGTCTTTAGCAAAATAGAGTTGGCCTTGCTCGGTATCCATTAAAAGAGCAGGGCGGGGGATAGACAGGCCACTTTTCTCTTGTTTTGTTGAAAGGGAGGCAAGCTGCAATTGTTGAGGAATAAAAGGATTGGGAGTAGGCAAGTATAGCTGGGAATGCCTTTTCGCCTGGCCCAAACGCGTGAGCTGTTCTGCGGGAATCGGCCGAGTCTCATAATCGACGCCCATCCAACGCTCTTTCTGTTCGAGGGGAATGGGAAGGCGGTCTGGCTTTGCCAACACATGGATATGGACATTGCGCGGGCTTAAAGCATCCAAAAAGCGATGAAGGGAAGAGGGGTCAAACGCTTGCGGAATCAGCGTTCTTTCTGGAAAAGTCTCTAACTCTTCCTGGGCTAGCCAGCCTCCCATTTGCATTAAATAGTTAAAAGGATTTTCTCTTGACTGGTATTGATAGCGCATGCTCGCCATTTTTTTCACTTCTTCAAAAATATAAGCGGGAAAATCCTGGCTTTTAAGCTGATCAATGGCTCCAAAGCAGTGCGCTAGGATGGTATCAACATTCTTTAATCCTTCCTCGGTTAAATGAATGCATAAAGAAAAAAGTAAATGCCGGGAACCCAGGCGGTAGCCTGAGCAGCCTAAATTCTCAGCTAAATTTTCGGCTTTTAAAAAGGCTAGCAAGCTGCCAGGTCCTTCATGGCCCAGAACATAGCTAACTAAGGCTTCCGGTTTCGCTATCTGGTGGGGATCCAGATCGGAGGGAAGCTCCCATGTCAAGCGAAGCGTCCGCTGGTCAGCCAAAGGAGCAATATAAGCGATGCTGGCTTTGCGCCGAGGATCTAAGAGGGGAACAGCTGGCCGGCTTGGCTGAAGCTGCCTGTTCGGAACATCGCTAAAATGTTCGAGAACAAGCTGTTTTAAAGCGGAAAGCGGCAAAGGGGAATACACAATCAGGCGCATGAGATTGGCGCTGTAATGCTCTTCGTACCACTTTTTTAGCGTCTGTTGAGAAACGGCAGACAGAGTGAGCGAATTGCCCGTGCTGAAACGATGATAGGGATGCTCAGGATTGCTTAATTCCTTTTGTACGGCATTTTCCCGAATCCCTTCATTGGTAAAATTCTTGGCAAATTCTTGATCGATTGCTTGCAGCTCGCGCGCAACTCCTGACGGATTAAACAGCGGTTTTTTGAAAAAGAAAGAAAAGCGGTCTAAAGCCTCCTTAAAGCCTGCATGATGAATCGAGAAAAGGTAAAGGGTATAATCGCTTGACGTATAGGCATTGAATTTTCCGTTATGGGAACGGATAAAAGCATGATAGTCCGATTCAACCGGATACTTTTCTGTTCCTAAAAATAGCATGTGTTCTAAAAAGTGGGCTAACCCCGGATAGTCATCGGGATCGTCCCAGCTTCCCGCTTGCACGGTTAGGACAGCTCCTGATTGCGTTGCTAAAGGATCCGAGATGAGATAGACTTGGAGGCCATTGGCCAACTTCAATTTTAGCGTTTGCCTATCGGCAAGAGTGGGCGTCAAGAGAGGAAGCAAGGCGCGGTCTTCCACAAGCGCAACCTCTTCTTGGCCTGTTAAATCAATGCGTTGGGTAAACAAAGCGAGAAGTGAAAAAATAAAAAAGACAATCCGCTGCATGCTACACTTTTCCTATTCAATTAAAAAAGAAATCTATCATATCAACTACAGGAATTAATTATTAGTTTTTGTTTAATAATTAAATTCTTTGCCTTTAATATAATTTAATAAAAATAAAATTGATTCGCGGTTTAATTTTAAATGATACTATTTTCATCTAGTGATTCTAGAGAAAACAGTTGAAAAAGGGTGAAAAATGGGAAAAGAAATCGAATCTGGGTCAGTAGCGGTTTTAATATATCCTCTTAAGGCATTTCCCACTTATAGGTATGCTGTTAAAGACTGCCGTCAAATTCACAATAGTCCCGATTCGAGTTCTTTTTCTCTCTTAGGGAGAAAATAAGCTGGAATATGGACAATTCGCCATTCGACGACATCCTTAACGAAGGCTTATAATCTAAAATTAAGCCAAAAATTCACATTAAGAGGTAAATTTATTTGTAGTATTGTTTTGCAACAATTTGAAATTTCCCCGATGTGTACCAAGGATCTGCAGTGACATGAGGCGTTCCAATAATATCTCTTAATTCTCACATTGTTTAATTAATAGTTTGAATTAATTTTTCAACTACCTTGCTAAATGTAAAGTTTGTTGTTGTAAATAGTGTATTTTTTATTTCAAAATCTGAATAAAAAGAATTTTTTAAGCAACAGACGAGTTGAAATTTGGTAAAATGACAGAAATCTCTTAAAAGGATATTAAAACCTATTTTTCTCATTAAAGGAGAAAAATTTACTATAAAGTATGCTTTTAATACCCTATCTTAGGATATGTTCCTTAAACTGCTAACGATCTAATTGACGATACGCACTAGGAAATTCGGTTAACTAAATCTCTCTAAATCCATAAGCTCTTCAAGGACGATAGAGCTTTCCGAAAATAGCTTCCAATTTTCTTTATGATAAAGATCAATAGGAGAAGTAGACTTTTTATATATTTCTAAAGCTTTCTCAATGTTTTCTGCCTTCATATAATAGATTAAGAAATCGTCTTCTCCTATTCGATCCAAGAAAACGGATTCAATAATGACGCCTTCTTGTTCAAGAGTTGCCATTGTTTCATGAATTCTTTCCTTTAAAGTGCGAAACCATTCACGCACACTTGGTAAAGCGCCTTTTTTTAATTTAGAACGAATGCAAAGGGTTCTTTTCATAAAAATTCTATAGTTTTTTTCCTTATCTTTATAACTAAACGTTGAAATTAAAATTCGTTTTTTTACATTCTAGCCTCCTCATTCATTTTTTTGGAGTTAGGATGAAAAACATTAGGATTTTTTTATTCTTTTTTTGGCTAACTCTTGGGAAGGTGTTCTCAATTTCTGCATTGGATCAAGACATTCGCCTTACAGCTGAGTGCGAGCCTATTGCTACTGTAGCGGATTGCGTGAATGTCATTTCAGGCGATTATTTTGAGGTCAATAACGACATTTCTATTGATAATGTCGAATCCCTTAATCTAAATCGCTATTATGATAGCGGTCATCTCTTCTCTTCCGTTTTAGGATTCGGATTTGGCTCTAATTTTCCTTTTAACGCTCTTGAGCCTCAAAAGCAAGATAAGCATCACTATGCATTGATTGAAGAGCGGGAAGGCTTTTCAATTCCTTATCGAAGCAGGGAAGGATTATATTCAACTTATCGAATCGATAAACGTCTTTTGGAAAAAGGGTATACAAATCTCTCTAGGCCCGGCCTTAGCTCGCATACCAATGTGGCGAGTACGCAAGGCGTTTTTGATAAAGAAGGGTGGAAAATTAAATTAGGTAATGGCTCTCAGCGAACGTATCAAATGTATGAGAGAATTAAAAATTTAAGTACCGGGGAAGAACACTGTTTTTATGACTTGCAAGAAGAAACTCGTCCTAGCGGTAACCGTGTTAAATTTAGCTACGCCAATATTAATGGAGAACATTGTCCGCTCAAAATTTGGCTGACCGATGCAACGGGTAAAACGATTTTTAGTGAAATTAACTTTCACTATTCGAGCGACTATGTGCTTGTCAAAAGTAACCGTGGAGATGAAGTTTATTACTTAAGGGAAAAAGAGAAGCATACGATCAAAAGCTCGAGTGAAAGTAGCTTTCAAACCAATTTCTTTTTGAAGCATGTCCACTCTCCTCAGCACACTCCTGTTTCCTATCATTTAACAGACGATAGTAAAAAAGGGGCGCTTAAAATTGGAAAAGTCACAAAGCCGGACGGTAGATTTTTAAAAATTAAATATGATGATGAAAGGAAAGTTAAAAGTCTGATAGCCCCGGTCGGCCCCAATGCAGAAGAAATGGCTTTCTACCAATTTATTTATAAAAAGAATGAAACGCTGGTATTGGATGCCCTCCATCAATTGACCGCTTATCAATTTTGCCGTAACAAGCGATTGACGAGCATCTGCTATTATGACACGGGATTACAGAGCCAATCCCAAAAAAACAAGCTCTTAAAAGAAGAGCGTTTTAGTTGGACAACAGGGGAAGGAAAAGAGGGCTGGCTTTCTTCAAAAGAAATTGTAAATTCTTCCGGGCAAATAGTGCAGAAATTTACGTATCAATATGATAGTCGTGGCAATTGTACGAGGGAAAAACTAAAAGGCAATTTAACAGGTGCAGGACCGGAAGCTTTTACTGAGTCGGATGAATTATCCGGTTTTGTCGAAAGCTATGAAAAATCTTATCAATATTCAAAGGATGGCTTTAATTTACTAATAAAAGAATCGACTCCTGAAGGAGTTGAGATTGAATATATTTATAAGCCTGGTACGAATCAGCTGATCGGAAAATTCGTGTCTTATGGCGGCAAAATTCAAGAGCGTACCTTTCATTATTACCATCCTTATGGCGTACTCATTCAAACTATTGAAGATGATGGCAGTTCATACGATCATTTTGATTTAACGGATGTAACAGTTAGGCATGTCAAACAAATTGAAATTGATCTTCAAAGCAGATCTCCTAGCTTAGGAAAGCCTACGAGTATTCGGGAATGCTATCAAAATCATGATACGGCCTGGAATCTCGTTGATCTAAAGACAACGGCATTTACGTATAATGCACGCGGACTAGCCGTTAGCGAAAAAATCTATGATGCGAATCATCAATTTAGATACGAGCTAAAAACAGAATACGATTGCAAGGATCGAATTGTTTCGAAAACAGATCCTCTTAACCGCCTCATTGTTTATGCTTACGATGATAACGATAATAAGATATCGGAAGAGATGATTGGATCCGGGAAAAAGACTCTTTATTTTTACGATAAAGCCAATCGCTTAACTAAAAAAGAGGAACACCATCCGGCGGATGGGCTTATTTTTTGCCATTCCTATACCTATGATGCCCTTAGCCGCCTGATCTCCGAACAAGATTTTTATGGGCAAGTGACCCAATATGCTTACGATCGGCTGGGACGTCAAATAAGCTGGGTAAAACCTGCTGTTGTTAATCAAGATGGACAAGGAATCCATCCGACAATTACCAGGAAATATAATCTTTTAAATCAAATTGTTGAAGAAACGGATGAAAATAATCACACGACCAAGACTTCTTATACAGTTTACGGCAAGCCTATATGCATTGCTCATCCGGATGGGGCGATCGAGCGTTTCCTTTATTATCCCAACGGCTTGTTAAAGCAGGCTTGGCAAGCGGATGGAGGATCCCGGCGTTATACCTATGATGCTAAAGGCCAACTTACCAAGGAAGAAGTTCTTGATATTCAAGGAAATCTAGTCCAGCAAGAAAGCTATGTTTATAAAGGCCCGCGTTTATATAGCTACACAGATCCCATGGGTGTGATGACTTGCTATAAATACGATGGAGCCGGAAGAAAAATAGGGGAGGCCACTCAGGGACGCTGTATCACTTATCACTATGATGCTCTGGGAAGGTTAGAAAAGATCATTCACCATGGAGAGGATGGCCAGCAGCAAGTAGAAGCTAAGGAATACGATCTTTTAGACCGCGTTCTTTCCAAACAGCAGATCGATGAAACAGGCCAGGTATTTGCAAAGGAAACTTTTGCCTATGATATTCATGGCAATTGTATTCAACATCGGATTTACCAAAACCAGGATATGTATGCACTGGAAGAAACGTGCTATTATTCTTGGGGCGTTCCTAAATGGCAGAAGGATGCCTTAGGGCAGCTGACTCTTTATTGCTATGACTATCAACATTGGAATTTATTAGGCCAAGCCGTCCTTAAGCGCACGGTAATAGAACCGTCAGGCTGCCAAACTGTCGAAGTCCATGATGCTCTTTCGCATGTAGTTCAAAAGGATATTTATTTTCCTAATTTAATAGCCTCCACTCTATTTGCTTATGATGCCAAAGGAAACCTCACGCAACAAAAAGAAGCCGTTATCAAAAATGGAATAATCGAGCGTTATTATACCTTGGAATGGAGCTATAATAATCGTGATTGGGTGGAAAAGCTTACTGAAAAGCCAGCTTTAAAAACACTTTGCTATCAATATGATGGGCTTGGACGCGTAGTGGCAAAGACTAAGCCGAATGGTACCATTCTTAGTTATCAGTACGATGTTTTAGGGCATTTAGTTTCCCTTTATTCAAGCGATGGCAGTTTTTCTTATTCTTATCAGTACGATCTGCATGGCAATTTGATTGGAATGGCTGATGCGATTCGGCAGCGGCAGCAAAAACGCACATATGATTGTTTTAACAGATTGATAGAAGAAGATTTTGGAAATCAAATTATTTTACGCTATGGCTATGATGCCTTTGATCGAATTAATCATATCATTTTGCCTGATGGCTCTTCGATTCGATATGATTACAATGCTTTCCACATAAAAAAAATCGAGCGTTTAAACAAAGAGCAGCAAAGCCTTTATGCTTGCTTAACTATGCGCTATGATTGGGCCGGCCGTTTATTGGCTCAGCGATTGCCTTTTAATTTAGGCCAAATTGATTATCGCTTCGATGTGCTTGGCAGACCCTTGTCCATCGAAAGCCCGCACTGGAATCAATTCATTCAAGGCTACGATGCATCTAGCAATTTATTGGCTGACCACATTATGGACCCTGCAGGTGAATGGTCCGAACATTTTAAATATGATGGATTAAATCAATTAATTGCGGAAGCGGGCTTATTGACAAATGATTATGTGTATGATTCATTGCATAACCGCCGCGAATATAATGGTCATCATCATGAAGTGAATGCGCTTAATCAACTGCTTAAAGATGCGGCAAGCGAATATCAGTATGATCCCAATGGGAATCTTATTGGGCAAACTTTCCCATCCATCATTTATGCATATGATGGGTTGGACCGCTTATCTAGCTTAACAAAAGAGGGGATAACGACGCGTTTCATTTATGATGGATTAGGGCGCTGTCTTGAAATCCAGGAAGACTCTTCCTCTTGTTATTTACTTTATCAGGGCGAGCAGGAAATCGGTTCTTGGGAAAATGATCAATTAAAAAATTTACGCATTATTGATCCTGAGGAAGATAGTAGGCCTGTTTTTGCTTTGGAGTTAGATCGCCAAGTCTATTTCCCTGTTCAGGACCACCGTCGCAATATCTGTTGCTTACTTTCTATTGATGGTTCAGAAAAATGGTATCGCTACAGTGCGTTTGGAGAATGTGAAGAGTCTCAAGGCCAATCTCTAGCGAATCCCTGGCGTTTTGCTGGTAAACGAAAAGTAGGTGATCTTGTTTACTTTGGCAACCGTTTTTATTCACCGGCGATGGGAAAGTGGATCAATCCCGATCCCTTAGGATTTGAAGATGGGCCGAATCTGTATGCGTATGTGCACAATAATCCTTTGATGCATGTTGATTGGCTTGGATTATTTGATCTTGATTTGACGCATATGTCTTTTTCCGAGAGAATGCAAGCCCTCGACTTTGAGAGCTTTGCTGCTCAAGCCGATTTTTCTTCAAGACTGCACACCAGTTATTTTTTCAAGGGTCTTGGGCAAGGAATGGGGAATGGCTTTGCAAGTCCCATTGATACGGCTACTAAGCAGTATGGCGGAGCTGTGGATGTTTTGAATGGAGATTTTGGCAAGCATTTTTCAGGAATGGATCGATTCGCTATGGCTCAAGAGGCGGGAGTATGGGCCGGTGAAACTGTGATGACAGCAGTGAACGCCATAAATGTAGGTAGATTGCTCTATAGCGCTGCGCGAGGAACTTCTCAGATTCTTTGCAATCAAGCAGCTAAAGCGTTTGCTAAACAAGGAAACAAACAGTTACTAGGCCATAGTTCTAAGGTCTTATCTCAAACTACAGAAGTAGCAGCAACAGTACCTGATTTCATTGTTGGTTCCAATGGTGTAGCTATTCCTACAAGCCGTAAGGTATTAGAAGCTGGATTTCAAAGAGCTGGTTTTGAAACTTTTGCTACAGAATCACCAGGTATAGGATATATTCTTTCAAATAAAATGAAAGTAAGAATAATGAATTCTTCTGGAAAAGCTCCTGTTCGTGCTTCGTTTACCAATGCCAATCAGGGTCCTATAAATCCATTTACAGGAAAACCACCCCAGCCACCGAAAGGATTAAGCAAAACAGAAAGATTAAATTTTACAAGAACCTATTCACATTTAGAGTTACAATAATGATGAAAAAAATAATTAAAAACGTAGCCCGCTTTTTACCATTACATATTGATTCTGTAGAATGGAATGATCCAAACCTGATTCTTATCGGTAAAGATTGGAGCTTTTCAACAATAGGATGTTGGAGACTAATAGATCATAATAAATTAGAATGCGGTTGCTATGACGAAGAATCTATTATATCAATCCAAAAAATAAAGAATCTTTCAATCGTAGCAATTGATATTCAATCAACTCAGTTATCTGTTGATCCAGTTTTTACCTTTTCTAATGGATATAAATTAGAGGTTTTTTCAACAACTTTTCTTGAACCGTGGATTTTTGATTTTTCTTCAGATGTGGTGTACGTCGCTTCGCCTTCAGATGATAAAGAAGTTTAGTGTTAAAATTGTATTTGCTCAAAAAGAGAGATCGCAAATTAATGGTAATTCATAGCTTAAGATTGAATAGAAATGGCTTTGCCAAAGTGTGTCATAAGGGACTTGGTCGTACAGACATATGAGGTTCCTATTTTACTGTTTTTTTAATTTTAAAGAACTCAAATTTTAGGCCGCTTGCTCGCCATTCGGCTGCACGCGGCTTTTCTCTTGAGGG